>DATNNA010000070.1:0-2124 GCA_035602075.1 Binatus sp. (SeqCode)
CTTGTCGTCCGCGCGATCAGTCAGACCAACCATCTCGAGCGCGACCTCGATTTCCTTCTTCCATTCAGATCGCGCCATTCCGGAAAGCTCGCAGTGCAGACCCAGTACCTCGCGCGCCTTCATCCAGCCCTGGTAGCGGAAGAGCTCCGGCAGATAACCGAGACGCCGCCGCGTTTGCAGGTCGCCGATGGGCGCGCCCAGCACCCAACCCTGACCCGCGGTGGGCAACGCCAGGCCGACCAGCAGCTTCACGGCGGTCGTCTTCCCAGCGCCGTTCGGTCCGAGGAATCCGAACACCTCGGAGCGCCGCACGCTCATCGTCAGGCCGCTGAGGGCAACCGTCTTGCCGTAGCGCTTGGCCAGGTCCTGCGTATGAACGGCAAGAGAGGCGGCATCGGCCGCCTCCGTCGGATTCAGATCGATGCGGTCAGTGGAGGGACGTTGCAATGGCGAGCACCTGCTCGGGGGTCAGTTGACCTCCGACGGCGTAGATTACGCCATTCTTCACCCAGACCACGCCCGCCCCCAGGACCGCCTTGATCAGCGTCGCGGGCGTTCCATTGACCTGCGTGGACTCCGTCGTCGCCAGGCCCTTCGGGATTGGGATCGGAAGCGTCGTGCTCGGATCCTTGATCGCCCTGACCTGTGCCGCGAGCTCGGGCGGCACCCCGGGCTGCGATAGCAGGTAGTCCTCGAGTTGCGCGGTGGTTGCGCCATTCGAGTCGACCGTTGGGACTCGGGTCTGCGCAATCACGAGGGTGGGCACGTTCATCCCACTCCCGCCGGCGAAGCCCCACACCTCGATGAGGGCCGGGCCGGCGTTGACCACCAGCGTGCTGCCATCGATGGTTGACGGCATCGGGCTGACGTGCACGCCTGCCTTTGAGGCGGACGCTTGCAGCCGCGCGGCATCGAAGGTTAGTGACCCGGTCGCGTGGGAGACGACGCCGTAGCTCACTGGGCCCGAAACCCCGTTCGGCAGGGACGCCGGCATCAGGACCGGAAGTCCGGACTGAGTTTGCGCCGCGGCGGCATCGGTGAGCTGTTGCACCTTGGGGGCCTCCGGTAGCCACTTCACCTGCCCGTAGTCGAGCAGAGCGGTGCTTTGGGCGAAGTCGGAAGGCGAGACCGTCACCGCCTGGAGCTGCTTAGTCTCGAAGATCCGGACCAGGCTCTGTGCGACCCCCGAAACTCCCAGGCCCGTGAGGAGCGCGGCCGCCAGCAGCACGGCGATCGCCGGCGTGGCCATCGGTCGCCAGCGCGGCGAGCTCCGATCCAGCCAGCGCTCGTACCAGCGCGGCGGGCGGGCGGTCTCCTCTCGCTTGATGCGCGCCTGCACCGCCACCAGGGCGGCTCGGGTTTGGGGCTCGAAGGCCGGCACCCGCAGCAGTCCTGTCGCGGCCCGCGCATTATTCGCGATCGAATTGAAGCGCGGTTTGCATTCCGCGCACTCATCGAAGTGCGATTGATCCGCCGCCGCCAGCGCCAGCGGCTCGTCGTAGATCCGTCGCAGCGTTCCGTCACTCAGGTGTCGCACGATTGACCTCCTTGCGCATGGCTTCTTCCGCCCGGCGCAGCAGCGTTCCCACGTTTCCAACCTTGATGCCCAGCGCAGTGGCGACCTCGGCGTAGCTCAATCCGCTGTGGCGCAGCATCAAAACGGCGGCGGTCCGTTGCGGCAGCCGGTTCAGCGCGCGACGGACCTCCCGCCGTTGCTCCGCTTCCTCGACCAGCCGCTCGGGGTTCGCGTCGGCCGGACGGGCCGGGTCGAGCGCGTGGGCGGTCTCGCGCTGCGCCCGTCGCCGCTCACCGCGAATCACGTTCAGCGCCGAATGGACAGCGGCGGAATGTAACCACCCGGAGGCGCGCTCGGAGTCGGGGGAGTAACTCCGATGGAACTTGAGAAAGACCTCCTGGGCGACGTCCTCGGCCGCCGTCCGGTCGGCGAGCACCCGGTAGGCGATCGCCAGCACCTTGGGATATTCCTGCAGGAACAGCCGCTCGAACGGATCCGGCACGCGCTGGTTAATCGCGCTCAACGACCCCCGGGTTACGGCCGGGCGCCACGCCTCCATCTGGAGCATCTACCAGAGAAGCACCGCCGCCCGCGCGAATGTGACAGGC
>DATNNA010000071.1:0-4711 GCA_035602075.1 Binatus sp. (SeqCode)
CGGCACCAAGGTCGAGGTCAAGAACATGAACTCCTTTCGAGCGATTCATCGTGCAATCGAGTACGAGATCGGGCGGCAAACCCAGGTGCTCGAAACCGGCGGTCGGCTGGTCCAGGAGACGCGCGGCTGGAACGATGCCCGAGGACTGACCGTCTCGCAGCGCACCAAGGAGTTCGCGGAAGACTATCGCTACTTTCCAGAGCCTGACCTGCCACCGCTCGAAGTCAGCCGGGCGTGGGTGGCGGAGATCCAGTCCAGCCTGCCCGAGCTTCCGGCGGCGCGCCGGGAGCGCTTCATCACCGCCTACGGCCTCACGCCCTACGACGCCTCGCTGCTGACCTCGTCAAAGCCGATGGCCGCCTACTTCGAGGAAACCGTCCGGCTGGGGGCCCCCGCCAAGGCGGCGGCGAACTGGATCCTGAGCGACTTCAGCCGCCTGCTCAATGCCGACCGCAAAGAGATCGATCAGGCGTCGGTCAAGCCCACCCACCTGCAGCAACTGATCCAGCTCATCGACTCGGGCGTCATCAGCGGCAAGATGGCGAAGCAGACCTTCGAGGCGATGTACCGCGAGCCAGATCCGGGGCCGGCGCTGACGGCGTTGAAGGGCTCGAGCCAGATCAGCGGCGACGCCGAGCTGGAGGCGATCGCTGACCAGGTCATCGCCGAAAACGCCAAGTCGGTGACGGACTTCAAGGCGGGAAAGGAACAGGCCTTGAAGTTCCTGATCGGCCAGGGGATGAAGATCTCCAAGGGCCGCGCCAACCCGCAGCGGCTCGAGGCATCGCTCCGAGAGAAGATCAAATAGTGCAACTCACGGTCGGCGAGCTCGCCCACGGCGGGGCGGCCGTCGCGCGCGTTGATGGCCGTGTCGTTTTCGTCGAAGGGGCCATCCCCGGCGAGACGGTCGAGGCCGAGGTCACACACCGGCGGAAGGACTTCTGGCGCGCTCAGGCTACCGCGGTGCTGGATCCGGCGGCTGCGCGCATCGAGCCGCCCTGCCCGTACTTCAAAGCCGGATGCGGCGGGTGCCAATTGCAGTACCTCGCCTATCCGGAGCAGCTCGCCCAGAAACGCCAGGTGCTGCATCGCCAGCTCGAGCGCGCCCAGCTGGAATTTCCGATCGATCGCATCGATGTCCTGGGGATGGACGACCCCTGGCGCTACCGGCTCCGCGGCGAGTTCCATGTCTTGCGGCGGGGCGGGGCGGTCAGCCTCGGCTTCTATCGAAAACACACCTATCAGACGCTGCCGATCGACGCCTGTCTGATCCACGCCGAAGCGATCGAGCGCGCTCTCCCGGCGTTCGCGCGTGCCGCAGAGGATCCGGCGGCCGCCCGGGTCACGGCACTCCAGTTCACCTGGGCGCCGGGGACCAGCGACTTGCTGTGGGCGCCCTATCCGCCGGGCTCGGCCGATCCCGGGTTCGGTATCCGGGCCGCCGGGTGGATCCCGGAGCTGAATCTCAATGACGATTCCGTTGGCATGGACGATGCAGGCCGCCACTTTCGTGTACGTCCGGAGGCGTTCGTGCAGGTCAATGCCCGCCAGCGCGACGTCCTCTACGAGCGCGCGCTCGCACTTGCGCAGCTCGGTGGCCGCGAACGCGTCGTCGACGCGTACGCCGGGATCGGGATGCTCACCGCGCGGCTCGCGGACCACGCGCTCGATGTCATCGCCGTGGAAGAAAGCCCCTATGCGGTCCGACTCGGCGAGCTGAACATGCAACTCAACGGTTGTGGCAATGTCCGATACCGTCGCGGACGCGTCGAAGACACCCTCAGCCAGATTGAGAACCCGGTGGACGTCCTGGTGCTCGATCCGCCGCGCGCCGGTTGCGCCGAGACCGCGGTCGAAGCGATGGCGAACCTGCGGGCCGAACGGATTGTCTACATCTCGTGTGACCCGTCAACGCTGGCGCGAGATGTCAATCGTTTTTGTGCCGCCGGACGCTATACCCTTGTGGAGGTGGCTTTCGTCGACATGTTCCCCCAGACCTTCCATATCGAGGCGGTCGTCAAGCTCGAACGGAACGCATGAGCTTCGTCCACCTTCATACGCATTCTGAATACAGTTTGCTCGACGGCGCGAGCCGGATCTCCGAGATGGTCCGCCTCGCCGCGGAGACCGGCATGCCGGCGATCGCGCTCACCGACCATGGGGTGCTCTACGGTGCCGTCGATCTCTACCTGCAGGCCAAGGCTGCCGGCATCAACCCGATCATCGGCCAAGAGGCCTACGTCGCGACGCGCTCGCGCCACCAGAAAGAAGGCCGAGCCGACCGGGATCCGTATCACCTGATCCTGCTCGTCAAGGACCTGGCCGGCTACCGCAACCTCATCAAGCTCTCCAGCCAGGCGCACCTCGAGGGGTACTACTACAAGCCCCGAATCGACAAAGCCCTCCTCGCCGAGCACACCGAGGGACTCATCGCGCTCTCGAGCTGCCTCGGTGGCGAGGTGGCAAGCCGGCTGCTCGAGGGTGATGAGGCGGGGGCCGAGCAGGCCGCCCTCGAATACCAACGAATGTTTGGCGACGACTACTTCCTGGAAATCCAGGACCACGGCATGGAAGAGCAGACCCGCGTGAACCAAGGGCTGGCCCGGCTATCGCAACGCACCGGGATTCCGCTGGTCGCGACGAACGACTCGCACTACACGCGACGGGACGACGCCGAGGCGCACGACATCCTCCTCTGCCTGCAGACCGGCACCGTCGTCTCAGATCCAAAACGTATGCGATTCCACAACGACGAGTTCTATCTCAAAACGCCCGCCGAGATGGCCGAGCGATTCCGTGACTTCCCGGAGGCGATCGCCAACACGGTGCGCATCGCGGAGCGCTGTCACCTGGAGCTGGAGACACGCCCGCTATTGCCGCGCTTCGAGGTCCCGACCGGCCAAACCCCGGAAAGCTACCTGCGGCGCCTCGCGGAGGAAGGCTTGAAGCGGCGGTATCCCGAGCTTGGGCCGGTCGTCCGAGACCGCTTCGAGATGGAGCTGGCGGTTATCCAGGAGATGGGCTACGCTCCCTACTTCCTGATCGTCAGCGATTTCACGGACTACGCCCGCGGGCACGGGGTCGCCGTCGGACCGGGGCGTGGCTCGGCTGCGGGCAGCATCGTTTCGTACGCGCTCGGCATTACCACGCTCGATCCACTCAAGCACGGGCTGATCTTCGAACGTTTCCTGAATCGGGAACGGATCTCGATGCCCGATATCGACATCGACTTCGACGATCGGAACCGCGACCGGGTCATCGAGTACGTGGGGCAGCGGTATGGCGAGGATCATGTGGCGCAGATCATCACCTTCGGGACGATGAAGGCGCGGGCGGTGATCCGCGACGTCGGCCGCGCGCTCGACGTTCCGCTGCGGGACGTCGACCGGCTGGCCAAGCTGGTCCCGCCGCAGCTGAACATGACGCTCGACAAGGCGATCCAGATGGTCCCCGAGCTCGCCCAGGCCGAGCAGGACCCCGTGTATGCGCGCCTGTTAAAGAATGCGCGCAAGCTCGAAGGCCTGGTTCGTCACGCGTCGACGCACGCCGCCGGAATCGTGATCACGCCGGAGCCGCTGCAGCAATACGTGCCCCTGCAGGCCAGCATCACACGCGGCGAGAAGAACGGCCAGGAGAAGCGGGCCGTGATGACGCAGTACGAGATGAACGCGGTCCAGAAGATCGGGCTGCTCAAGATGGACTTTCTCGGGCTGCGTAACCTCTCGATCATCGAAGACACGCTCAAAAATCTCGAGCTCACCCGGGGGCTGACGCTCGACATGGCGGCGATCCCCTGGGACGACCCGGCCACATTCCGGCTGCTGCAGGCCGCCGATACCAACGGCGTCTTCCAGCTCGAGTCTCCCGGGCTGCGTCGCCTGCTGCAGGACATGCGGCCGACGACCTTCGAAGACATCACCGCGGCGATCGCGCTGTTCCGCCCGGGACCCCTCGAAGGCGGCCTCGTCGATACCTACATGAAATGCAAGCACGGCGAGCAGGAGATCGTCTACCCGCTGCCGCAGCTCGAGCCAATCCTCAAAGAGACCTACGGCGTCATCGTCTACCAGGAGCAGGTGATGCAGATCGCCTCGCAGCTGGCAGGCTTCACGCTGGGAGAAGCGGACGTGCTCCGCGCCGCCATGGGCAAGAAAAAGAAAGAAGAAATGGCGAAGATGCGAGCGAAGTTCATCGCCGGTGCGGTCAGCCGCGGTGTCAGCGAGCCGAAGGCGACCGAGATCTTCGACCTGATGGCGTTCTTCGCCGGTTATGGCTTCAATAAGTCGCACAGTGCCGCCTACGCGGTGATCTCGTACCAGACGGCGTACCTGAAGGCCAATTACCCGCTGGAGTACCTGGCGGCCCTGCTGAACAACGAGGCCGGCAACTATGACAAAGTCGCGGCCGCCGTGCTCGACTGCCACGCGCGCGACATCGAGGTCCTCCCGCCCGATGTCAACAGCTCCGAGGCCGGCTTTTCCGTTCGGGATGGAAAGATTCGCTACGGCCTCGCAGTGATCAAGAACGTCGGGACCCACGCGATCGACCTGCTGCTGAACGAACGTCGGGCCCGGGGGCCGTTCAAGTCGTTGCTCGATCTATCGGTGCGTGTGGACCCACGTGAGATGAACAAGCGGGTGCTCGAGAGCCTGATTCGGTCCGGTGCCACCGACAGCCTGGGTGAGCGCGGCCGCTTGCTCGCGAGCATCGA
>DATNNA010000072.1:0-2846 GCA_035602075.1 Binatus sp. (SeqCode)
GCCGGCGAGATCATCGTCCTCGACAAGGGCCGGGTGGTGCAGCGAGGCCGCCACGATGAGCTGGTCGACGCGCCCGGGCTTTACGCCACCCTCTACCGGGCGCAGCAGGTGGCCCGTCGTTGGGACGTGGCGACGTCCCAGCGCGCAGAGGAGGAGAGGCTACCGCAGGCCGTCGAGTAGGAGCTGTCGAAGCGCCTCGAGGCGCTCGAATTCTTCCATGCTGAGCTTCGCCGTGTTTTTTAGATTGTGCGGATACTTGATCTTCTGCACGGCGTCGATCAGCGCCTGCACTTGGGGCTCGGTCAGCTGGTACTCGAAGTAGGTGATGGGTTCCGGGCGGATCTCGCGATGGATCGGCAGGTGATGGATCGGCGCGTGGACCGGTTCCGGGTCGGTCTCGGCGAGGACCTCCGGGGTGCTCGAGGTCTCCCGGAAGAGCTCGGCTGACCCCTCCAGCGAAACCCGCTTAAACACGAGAGGCGACGGGCTGCTTCGTCTCGACCGGGGCGGCCGGCGCGCGCTTGATGACCGCCTTGGCGAGGGTGCGGTAGGCGGTCGCACCTTCGGAGCTGCCTGCGTACTGGAGGATCGACATGCCGGCCAGCGGCGTCTCCGCAAACCGGATGCTGTCCTTGATGACGACGTCGAAGACGACATCGCCATAGCGCTCGCGGACCAGCTCGAGGACTTCTTGCGAGTGGAGCGTTCTCGACTTGTGGATGGTGGCCAGGATGCCGCTGATGCGAAGCTGCGGGTTGAGCTTGGCCCGCACCCGCTCGATCGTGTTGTGCAGGAGTTGCATGCCCTTCATGCCGAAGTACTCGCACTGCAACGGGATGATGACCTCGTTGGAGGCCACCAGCGCGTTGACGCAGAGGAGGCCGAGGGAGGGCGGGCAGTCGATCACCATGAAGTCGTACTCGTCCTGACCGGGTGCGAGCTTCTCCTTGAGGAACGTTTCGCGGCCCATCTCGGAGACGAGCTGGATCTCAGCACCGGAGAGCTCGATGTTCGACGGGATGAAGTCGACCCCGAGGTTGCTGTGCTTGACCACGTGACCGAGGGTGACCTGAGGATCGAGGAGCAGGTGGTAGAGCGTGAGCTCGATCTGATCGGGCTGCTTGAAGCCCATGTTGATCGTCAGGTGGCCCTGGGGATCGAGGTCGATGAGGAGGACTCGCTTCCCGAGTTCAGCGAGCGCGCATCCCAGGTTCACCGCGGTGGTCGTCTTGCCAACCCCGCCTTTCTGGTTGGCAATCGCGATGACTCTGCTCAAACGGTGGTTAGACCTCTGTGCTGGAACGTGGCTGCGGCTATTTAACGGCAATACGGCGGCGGCGTCAAGCTTGAGTGTGGATAACCCCCAATTTCATAGACTGAGGCAGCGATGCTTTTCTACGCCCTGGCCGCGACGGCCATCAGCGCCGCCTTTGCCCTCACGCTCTGGATGCAGTACCGGTCGAAACCGCGTCCCTATTTGCTGGCCTGGTCGGTGGCGCTGGCCATCTATGCGGTGGCGGCACTTACTGAGGTGATTGGCGCGGCCGCGGGCTGGAGCCCGTTGCTCTACCGGACCTACTACTACTTTGGCGGCATTCTGGTGGTCGGCGTCCTGGCCCTGGGCACCATCTTTCTGCTCGCGCCGCGCTTCGGGCGGCTCGCCCTCTGGGTTCTCCTCGTGCTTGCGGCGATTGGGCTGGCCGGCATCCTCGGCGCGCCCCTGCAGCCGGGGCTGCTCCAGACCCATGAGGTGCCCTCGGTCGACACCGTCCGTCTCGAACACGGCGCCTTCAATGCGGTCGCGATCCTGATGGCCGCCATCCTCAACATCGTGGGCAGCGTCATCCTTATCGGCGGCGCGCTCTGGTCCGCCTACGGCGCGTGGCGCAAAGGCGGCGCCCAATCGCGGTTGGTGGCGAATATCCTGATCGCCGCCGGCGCCTTCATCGTCGCCGGCGCCTCCACGCTGACGCGCCTGTTCCATGTCTACGAGCTCTTCTACGTGGGCCAGGCGATTGGCGTCCTGGTGATGTTCGGCGGCTTCCTGGCCGCGCAGAGGGTCCCTCGCCGAGCCGCGAACCTCAATCCGGCGGCTTCGCGCTAGGACGAAGCCCCCACCCCGACCCTCCCTCGCAAGAGGGGAGGGGGTCGAAGGCGCAGGAGCGGTTGACGCAGGGACTACCATAAATGCGCCGTTGAAACGGCACAACCTATGACGCACGCGGGTATCAGCTGCAACTGGTGGGCCTCGACCGACGGACAGCCTCCGCCAGCAGCCGGCGACGGCCAAGCGCCCGACCCGGATGCACGAACAAGGAGGCTCTATGAAACTCGTCAAGGAATTTCCCGACAGCGATAGCCAGGAGGAGTGGCTGGCGCGCGAACGCGCCCACCTCTCCCAGGTCCTCTATCGCTACACGCCGCTCGTCATCGATCGCGCCCAGGGCTCGTATCTGTACACGGTCGACGGCCGCCGCTATCTCGATTTCGCCTCGGGCATCGGTGTCACCAATCTGGGGCACGGCCATCCCGACGTGGTCAAGGCCGCGCACGAACAGCTCGACAAGCTGATGCACATCTCCGTCGTCGCCCATCACCAGCCGGCCATCGAGCTGGCGGAACGGATCGCCGCGCTCGCGCCCGGCAAGCTCGACAAAGTCTTTTTCGCGAACAGCGGCGCCGAAGCGGTAGAGGGCGCCATCAAGCTCGCCCGCTACACCACCGGGCGGCCCGGACTGATCGCCTTCCAGGGCGGGTTCCATGGACGCACCTACGGCGCGCTCTCATTGACCGCCTCCAAGGGCTACTACCGCGAGCGCTACGAGCCCCTGCTGCCGGCGGTCTAC
>DATNNA010000073.1:0-8290 GCA_035602075.1 Binatus sp. (SeqCode)
ACGGGGTGACAGGCGACGAAGATGAGGCGGAGCAGATCGTCCCCCACGTCATCGTCGATCGCGGCCTCGAATTCGCGCTCGGAGATCTCGCGCTGGGCTCCCAGCAACTCGTGGCCCATTTCGTCGTACTTGAGCTCGAGGCGTTTCCGTCGACGAAGTAGATCGATGGCGCGATGTTTCGCGGTGCCCATGAGCCAGGCGCCCGGTTTGTCCGGAATGCCCGACTCGGGCCACTGTTCGAGCGCAGCAACCAGGGCATCCTGAGCGAGCTCCTCGGCGAGGCCGACGTCGCGCACGATCCGCGCGAGGCCGGCGATCAACCGCGCGGACTCGATCCTCCAGACCGCGTCAATCGTGCGATGGGCGTCGGTCGCCGTTGTGGCTACTGCCTCGCGGCCGCCTGCGACCGCAGGCGCTCCTCCTGCGCCCTCAGCTCCGGAGTGAATTCGGCACCGAAGTCGTCGGCCTCGAACACCTGGCGAATCTCGACTTCACCTGCCTCGCCGGTGGGATTGGGAATGCGCTTGACCCATTCGATCGCCTCGTCCATTGATTTGACCTGCCAAAGCCAGAAGCCTGCGATCAGCTCCTTGGTCTCGGCGAATGGCCCATCGACGACGGTCCGCTTGCTGCCCCCGAATTTGACGCGCGCGCCTTTCGAGCTCGGCTGAAGGCCCTCGCCTGCGAGCATCACGCCGGCTTTCACCAGTTCCTCGTTGAACTGGCCCATCTCGGTCAGAAGCTGCTCGCTGGGGAGAACGCCCGCCTCGCTCTCTTTGCTGGCTTTGATCAGGATCATGAATCGCATGGTTGTGTCCTCCAATTGCGTCTCGATTTTCGGCTCTAACTAGACGTCGAACGCGGATCCGGCAAATCGACAAACGTCGAGTCGATCCCGCCCTTGATGACCGTCGCCCCGCCTGATAGTCTATGCGGGTTTCCGGCAGCCACCAGGGAGGGAGAGGCCGTGATTCCACAGCGCGCATGGCGACTTCGCGGGTTGGGCGTCATGGTCGGCCTGACGATGGCGTCGCTGCCGGCCGGGCTTTCCCCAATCAGCGGATGGGCTTCGCGCGCGGCCGCGGACGGACCGGGAAATCTTTCGCATTTCGACCTGGCGCGCAAGGACTGCCTCGGCACCGCCCGGAACACCACCTCGAAGGTCTGGTACACCGTCGCGAACGGCGTGCTGAGCGACGTCTATTACCCGACCGCTGATAACACCAACGTCGAGACTCTCCAGCTCGTCGTGACCGACGGGCACACCTTCACGGACCTGCAGACGCGCGACATGACGTACACGGTCCAGGCTCCGGATGCGCGGTCGCTCGATTGCCGCGTGAGCAGCACGGCGAAGAGTGGACGCTACCGGGTCACGACCGACTACCTCACCGATCCCGGGCGCAACACGGTCCTGATGCGCATCAAGTTCGAGCCGCAAGAGGGCGACAATGCCGACTACCACGTGTATCTGCGGTACGACCCGAGCATCAACGGTAACGGCGGTGGTGGATCGGGTAACGGCGGCGGTGACTCGGGCCTCATCGACACCTCGACCGGGCACGCGGTGCCCGTCGCCTTCGACACCAGGACGACGAGTGAGGCGGTCAACCGGACCTACGCGGTCCCGGTCTTCAGTGCGCTCAACGCGTCACGCCCCTTCAGCCAGGTCAGCAATGGCTTCGTCGGCGCCGCCAGCGACGGGCTGGTGCAGCTCGAGGCGTCACACGCACTGACCTCGACCAACGACACGGCAAGCAACGGCAACCTGGTCCAGACGGCGCGGCTCGACCTCGCCGAGGAAAGCGAGGTCACCGTCGCGCTCGGCTTCGGCACGACCCAGGCCGAGGCTGTCTCGGCCGCCGCCGGCTCACTGCGGGCCGAGTTCGACAGCGTGCGCCAATCCTTCGAGGCCGGCTGGCACGCCTACGACGCCTCGCTGATCAAGCCACCCACCAGGATGGCCGGTACGACGAGATCCCAGTGGCGACAACTGGTGAACGGGTACTACCTCAGCGCCAACGTGGTCAAAGCCAGCGAGGATAAGACGTTCCCGGGCGCGATCGTGGCCAGCCTCGCGTCCCCCTGGGGCCAGGCGGTCTCGGCCGGCGATCCCAACAATCTCTATTTCGGGTCGTACCGCGAAGTCTTTGCCCGCGATCTCTACGAGGCTTGGACCGCGCTCAGGGTGGATGGTGATGTGCAGACCGCGCGCGACGCCGCGAGGTTCCTCCTGGAGCGGCAGCAGCTGCCCGATGGATCGATGCCGCGCAACAGCCTGCTCAATGGCAGGGTGGCGCCCGACTCCTTCAACACGCAGCTCGACGAAGTGAGCTACCCGATCGTGATGGCCTATCAGCTCGGCATGACCGACTCGGCCTTGTATCAGAACCACATCCGATCCGCCATCGACTTCTTGATCGCGCACGGCCCGTCCTTCGGTCCCGAGCGCTGGGAAGAGCAGGGCGGCTTCTCACCCTCGACGATCGCCGCCGAAGTCGCCGGACTGGTGGCCGGCGCGACGATTGCCGATGCCAATGGCGATACCGTAACGGCGAATGTGGCGCGGGGCGTGGCCGATGACTGGCAGCGGAGCCTTCCGGGTTGGGCCGTCACGACCAACGGTCCGCTCGCGAGCCATCCTTACTACATCCGTCTTTCCAAGACGGGCGATCCCAACGCGGCGATCTCCTACGGCGTTGGTAATGGCGGCCCAACGCTCGACCAGCGCGCGATCATCGACCAGGGGTTCCTGGAGATGGTGCGTCTCGGCCTGACGCCGGCGTCAGATCCGACAATCGTCCAGTCCCTCCCGGTCGTCGACGCCACCATCAAGAGCGTCACGTCGACCGGCGCCGGGTTCCATCGCTACAACGGTGATGGGTACGGCGACGGTGCCGGCGATGGGCACCCATGGGCCCCGTCTGGCAAAGGCACTGGCCACCTCTGGCCGGCGCTTGCCGGTGAGCGTGGCGAGTACGAGTTGGCGACCGGCAATGCCGCCGCTGGGTGGCAGCGTCTGATCGCGATGCTGGGTGGCGCTTCGGGTCCGGGTCTGATCCCGGAGCAGGTCTGGGAACTGCCCGACCTCGCGGCCTCACCCTTCGGAACGGATCCGACCGTCGCCTCGATCGGGTTCCGCAACGGCGGGCCGGCAGGATCCGCGTCGCCGCTGACGTGGTCGGACGCCCAATACGTTCGCCTGATGCGAGATCTGAGTGCGGGCAAGGTGCTCGAGCAACCGGCCGCTGTGGCCAACCGCTATGTCACGCATCAGCAGGGCTTGACCAGCCTGACCGTCACCCAGCCGGCCGACAACAGCTCGGTCGCCGGGTCGCCCGTCACCGTGGCGGGCACCTCCGTGCCGGGCAACACGATCTACGTCACGGCGACCAATACGGATAACAACAGTCAGACCACGACGGCGACGACCGCGGTCCAGCCGGATGGCAGCTTCAGTCTGACCGTGACGGTCAGCGGAGGCACGACCGTCTTGAACGTCGTGGCCGTGAGTCCGTCGGGCGCGACGGCCCATGTGCAGCGCAGCGTGGTGTTCGACTTCACGCCCGGGACGGTGCTCCTCGACGTCACCGACCCGAACAACGATGACAACGGGCCCGGGAACTACGCCTATCCGACCGCCGGCGACTTCCATGCCGGCGCATTCGACATCCAGGAGTTCCGTGTCATCGAAAGCCTTGACGGCGCGACCACCACGTTCAAACTGAAGGTCCGGGATCTCTCGCCGACATTCGGCAGCCCGCTCGGCGCGCAGCTGGTCGACGTCTACATCCACGATCCGGCCGCAGCCGCCGCGAACACGTCGACCGCCGCGTCCTTCCCGCAACGCAATTACGTCATCGATCCCGGTTCGGCGTGGAGCCGGCTGGTCGAGGTCCAGGGGTTCGGCCAGCGCTACATCGATGCGAACGGCACCACCAAGGGAACGGTGACCATCAGCGCCAACGCGATCTCACGCTTCATCACGTTCAGCGTGCCGACCGCCAGCCTGGGCGGAGCGCCGGCGTCCGGCTGGGGTTTCACCGTGGTCCTCACCGGCCAGGACGGCTTCAGCCCGGATCAGGCGCGCAGTTTCGCGCCGACGCCCCAGCCCTACAACTTCGGCGTCTGCGCCGCCGCCAGCGGTGGCGCGCACTGTACGTTCGATCCCAACAAGGTGCCGAAAGCCATGGACGTGATCACGCCCGCGGGCGTTTCGCAGTCAAACGAGCTCGACTACACGCTCCACAACCCGGTGACCTTGCAGGACGTCACGATTCCCTAGCGAGCGCTCTAAACCGCCAGCGTTGCCAGGTCGCAGCTGAAGATGCGGGAGTCCTCCGCGTCCGAAATGGTCGCGCCCGCACTGCGCGCGACATCGGCAAAACGCTTGGCTTCGGTCCGATCGCCTCGAACCAGCGCAGCACGGGCGAGCGCCTCGTAGGCTTCAGCGAGGTCGAACGCGCTCAGCTGATGCCTCTGGACGATGGCGAGACAGCGGCTCGCATGAAAGGCGGCGGGTTCGCCACGCCCGAGAACTGCATAGACGCGTGATATTTGCCATTCGCCGCGGGCGAGATGCACGGGCTGCCCGACGCGCCCCCAGTGGTATCGGGAGGCGTGAGCGCAGTGCATCATCTCGTCGTCTTGCTCTTGTGTCCGGGTTTCCATCTCGAGCAGCCGCCACGTTTGGTTGAACAGCTCCGCGGCGAGACGCCGCTCCGCTTCCCGGTCGAGGACGACCGGCTTTTCCGTTGTCATAACACCCTCCTTGTCTCCTGCTAGTGCGCGGTCGAGCCGATGAAGGGCGGTCTGGCCGCCCCACAGCCGTGCCTCGGTCCGTCCGCGAACCGTGGCCAGGACCTGACGTTCCACGTCGGGATCGCCTGACTCGAGCAGCCGAAGGATCTGCCGGAGTGGGAGGCCAAGCTGTCGGTACCAGGCGATCTTCCGCGCCACCGTGAGTTGCTCCTTCGCGTAGAGCCGGTAGCGCGACCCCGTTCGTTTGCGGTCGGGCTTCAGGATCCCCAGCCGGTCGTACTCGCGCAACGCCTTGACGCCGAGTCCGCTGGCCTCCGCCATCTGGCCGATCGTCATTAACGCATCACCCATCCGCCTGGCACGATACAACCCTCCCCCACGGGAGGGTCAAGGTCACCCTGCCGGCGGGAGTTACTCGACGGCCTCCATCAACAAGATCACACTGCGGGCTCCGTCGAGGCCGCCCATGGCGGTGCACTGCACACGGCACGTGAAGCTCTTCCCGCGCCGGTTGGTCGCCTGCACCGTCAATTCCTGGAACCCGTCGCTGCCGTTGAGGCATTTTTTGAGCGGGTTCGCCAGCTCTGCCAGGGGCAGGCCGATATCGAGTCCGAGCAATGGTTGGCCGACGGTCTCGTCAGCCTGAATGCCCCACAGGTCTACGGCGCGCTTGTTCCAGAGCTGGACCCGTAGGTCCCTGTCGAGCACGGCCACACCCAGCTGAAGGTTGGCCAGGATCTGCTCCATAAAGGTATTGACGCGGTCCAACTGGATGCTGCGTTCCTGCAATTCGTTGTTGATCGTCTGCAACTCGGTGTTCGTCGACTCGAGCTCCTCGTTCATCGTCTCGAGTTCCTCGTTGCTCGATTGGAGCTCCTCGTTGGTGGTTTCCAACTCTTCGACGGTCGACTGCAGCTCTTCGTTGGTGGTCTCGAGCTCTTCGTTTGTCGACTGCAATTCCTCGGAGGCGGTTTCGAGATCATGCTTTGACTGCTCGAGGTCCCGGTAGATGCGGTTGTATCCGCTGACGTCGGTAAACGAGATGCTGGCGCCGAGGGTGGTCGCGGCCTTGTCGAGCAAGGGGACGACCTCCACGTCGAAATACTGAGGCTCGCCTTTCGGCCCTGGTCGCTCGACGTCGCGGATTGTCACCGGCAAGCGGTTTCGGTACGCTTCGTCGAGCATCGAACGCAGATCCAGAGGACGGTAGGAGATCTCGAGATCCTGCAGCGGCCGGCCCACGTCGGCGGCGACCAGGCCAAAGGCCGCGCGCGCCCGCTCATTGATCGAGATGACGAACCCGACTGGGTCGACCACCAGGTGGGCGAGCGGCAGTGCGTCCGCCACCAGCTCCCGGACACGACCGTGTCGCGTCAACTGGGCGGTCGGGTCGGGGTTGCCAGCCTGGGCGAGGATGACGAGGCGCTCGCGGAGCGTGTCTTTCGGGACCTTGCTGAACACCCGTGTCTTGAGGTCGACGGGCGTGAAGAGCTCACTTCGCCGTAACAACATCTCGGCCTTCCCCAGGAACAGGTAGCCCTTCTCGGTGAGCGCGTAATGGAGACGAGCCAGGATCCTAGCCTGCGCCTCCGACTCGAAGTACATCAGCGTATTCCGGCAAATCAGCAGATCGATGCGGGAGATCGGCGCATCCTGCAAGAGGTCGTGGCGCCCAAAGATGAGCGAACGTCGCAGGTCGCCCCGCAGCAGGTAATGGCTCCCCTCGGCCTCGAAGTATTTCTCGCGGAGGGTGGCCGGAAGCTCTTCCAGTTCCTTCACCTCGGCTCTTCCCTGGCGCGCATGGGTCAGCGCCTCGTCGTCGACGTCGGTGGCGTAGATCTTGGCGCGTTGCCGATACTCCGATGCGCCGAGCGCCTCGCAGAGGAGCATGGCGATGCTGTAGGCCTCTTCACCCGAGGCGACGCCCGCGCTCCATACTCGGATCGGCTCGTAGCGTTCCTTGCTCTCGATGACCCTGGGAAGGATCTCCTGTTGGAGGTATTCCCAGGCCGGGGCATCTCGAAAGTAACTGGTCACATTGATAAGGATGGTGTTGAAGAGGGCAACGAACTCGTCAGGCTGCGCCTCCAGGTATTCGAGATAGGCGGCATAGTCATGGACGCCGACCTGCGTCATCCGCTTGGCGATCCGGCGAAGCAGCGTCGTCCGTTTGTAGCCGCCAAAGTCGAAGCCGCGGCTCTCGCGGATGTGGTCCAGAAGCCGCGTGAAGTCGGGACCTGCCGGATCGTCGGTCACCGGGCCAATCCTTCCATCACCAGGGTCGTGAGCGCCGAGGGGATCTCTTCCAGCCGAAGGACGAAGTCAGCATGGCCCGACTTGATCGCCGCGGCCGGCATGCCGAAAAACTCCGCGGACTCCTGGTCCTGGGCGATCACCGTGCCACCCATCTTCTTGATCGCCCCGATGCCGAGCGATCCGTCGCTTCCGGTTCCGGTGAGGACCACGGCAATCGCCCGCTCCCTGTAGCTGGCCGCTACCGATTCGAAGAGCAGATCGGCGCTCGGCCGGACGAAATGCACCAACTCGGATTGCGTGAGCGACAGGCTTCCGTCCCGGTTGACCAGCAGGTGGCGGTCGGGCGGCGCGATGTGCACGGTTCCCGGCCGAATCCGGTCACCTTCGGTTGCCTGCAGGACTTCGAGAGCGGTCCGCCGCCGAAGGATCTCGGCCATCAGGCTGCGATGACGCGGATCGAGATGCTGGACCACGACAATCGCCGCCGGAAAGCCTGCCGGGAGACTCTCCAGGATGTGGCCGACCGCCGCGATGCCACCCGCAGACGAGGCCATGGCGACGACGTCGAACTCCGCTCGGGGAAACCGCTGGGCGGGCTTGGGCGTGTCGGGATCGTCAGGCTCGGCTGACGGTGGCACTTGCTGGACCAACTTGCCCCTCCTTTTGCCCATGCTACCCCGGTCATGTTGCCGCGTATATAGGTGCTACTGGGTGGGGAGGCGTAGTATCGGGACTATGGCCCGCGCCACTATGCCCAGCCAGCCCGTGACCGAGCTCTACCTGATCCAGGGTGAGATGCCGGACACCAGAGACCTCGATGATGCGCGCCAGTGGGTCACGATCTATCGCGAGCTGGTGACTTTCGCCGACCGGACCTTGAGCCGCCTCCGGCGCGAGGCGGGCGGCCACACGAACGGGGACGGGGTGAAGGGCAGCGACGCCGATGAGCGCGGAATGGAGGGCCACCTGCGGCGCTTGCAGTCGCGGCTCGATTTTTGGGAGCGGCGTCTGTGGGATCTGGCCGGCCTCGATCTCGACGTTCGCCGGCGCGTGCTCACCTATGCCGGCCAGCGGCTGACCCTGACGCGTCGCGAGGCCGAGTTGCTGGCCTTTCTCGCCCGGCGCCCCGGTCAATTCTTTCCGGCTGCGCAGCTGGTCAGCCTTGCCTGGGCGGCTCCCGATCTTTCCGCCGAACAACTACGCACCTACGTCGTCCGTCTCCGACGCCACCTCGCCACCAGCGGGGTCCCGGCCCGTCTGGTCAGTGAACCGC
>DATNNA010000074.1:0-16989 GCA_035602075.1 Binatus sp. (SeqCode)
GACGATGACGTTGGCGGTCACGATCAGCAGCGCCCCGAACAGGACGGTACCCATGACCAACGGAATGTCGAGGTTGAAGACCGCATCGACCGCCTGCTTGCCAATGCCTGGCCAGGCAAACACCGACTCGATGACGACCACCCCGGCGAGAAAGTAGCCCAGGTCCATTCCGAGCTGCGTGATGATCACCGTCAGGGCGTTTGGCATGGCGTGTCGGATGATGATGCGGCGCTCCCGCAGGCCCTTCGCCCAGGCCGTCCGGATGTAGTCCTTGGGCAGGATGTCGAGCAGGACGGCGCGCAGCAGGCGCGCGTAGTAGGCGGCGCCCCCCAGGCCGAGCGTCAGCGCCGGAAGGAAGAGGTACTGCGGCATACCGCCGCCGTAGCCGCCCAGGGGAAACAGGGGAAGGAGCGCGCCGAAGACGAAGAGAAAGATCAGGCCCAGCCAGAACGGCGGGGCCGCCAGCGTGACAAACGTGAAGATCATCGTGATCCGATCCCAGAGGCTGCCCGGTCGTGCCGCCGCGAGGATCCCAATCGGCAGCCCGATGGCGACTTCGAAGAATACCCCGGCAAGGGCGAGCTCGGCGGTCGCGGGAAATCGTTGCAGGATGGCAGGGAGCACCGGGGCCGAGTAGCGATAGGAGTAGCCGAAATCCAGGTGAAGGACGCGCCAGAGGTAGTCGAAGAACTGGATGTAGACCGGGCGGTCGAGACCCAGCTGGTGGTGGATGATCTTGACCGCGGCCGGTGACGCGTTCGTGCCCGCGTAGAGCCGGGCGGGGTCGCCCGGAACCATGAAGGCAAGGGCGAAGGTCACGACCGCGACACCAAAGAGCACGACGACCATCCACACCAGCCGTCGAAGGATGTAGCCCTTCATTCGCACCCCGGCGACGACGGGGAAGGGAGCTCGCGCTCCCTTCCCATCAGCCTCATTTTCCTCCCGTCAGCCAGATGTTGGTCAGCACCAACGGCCATACCGGATGAAGCGCGTAGTCATGAACCCGCGTGCTGGAAACGCCCGTGTTGATGGTCGAATACATCGGCACCCAGGGGAAGTCCTGCTTGGCGACGATGTCTTGAATCTGCTGATAGAGCTTGAGACGCTCGGAGGTGTTGACATCGCCGCGCGCCTGGTCGGCCAGCTGATCGAGCTGCTTGTTGCAGTAGAAAGCCTGATTCGCCCCGTTGGCGGTCACGTCGGCGGCTGCGCAGGTCAGGATCGGGTCGACGAAGTCCGACGGGTCGGGAAAATCCTGGATCCAGCCGTTGTAGCTGAGCGCTGTCGAATTCGGCTTGCCGGTGATGTCGAGGTACGCGGGAAAGGAGAGGCCTTTCAGATTGATCGTGACGCCGACCTGCTGGAAATCCTGCTGAATGGAGGCGGCGAGGTTGTCGGAATCGGCATTGGTGTGGGCGTAGACGAGGTCCTGCGCGGGAAATGGGTGACTCGCGCTATATCCCGCCTGCGTCAGGAGCGTCTTCGCCTTGTCGAGGTTCTGTCCATTCTTGTCAAGTCCCAGGGGGTTGTAGTTCGGCACATAGCCGGGCATGGGTGGCGCCTGGATGCCATTGCTGATCGCCCCGCGACCGTTGAGAACTTTCAGCTGGTTGGTCTTGTTCACGACGTTGTTGAAGGCCTCCCGCACCAACTTGTTGTCGAAGGGCCTCATGTTCACGTTCATCGCCAGAAACCAGATGTCGACGTTGGGGTGCGTCACGATGCGAGCCTTGAAGGTGGGGTTGCTGTTGAGTTGGATGTACTGGGCCGACGGGATGTTGACGTCCGGCTCGACCAGGTCTGCCTGTCCATTTTGTAGGCGCAAGAAGCCGACCTCGGCGGTGACGCCGATCTGGAAATCGACCTCGTTGAGGTAGGCGGCCTTGCCAAAGTAAGTCGGGTTCTTCTTCAGGACGAGCAGCTGGCCCGGCGTCCACTTGTCGAGGGTGAAGGCCCCGGTTCCTACCGGCTTGTGCGAGTAGTCGGCGCCGGCCGCGGCCACCGACTCCTTGGGAAGGACAAACCCGAACGGCATAGCCACGATGTTTAGAAACGACTGATTGGCGGCGTCGAGGTCGACTTCGAGCGTGTTGGCGTCGACGACCTTGATGCCGCTGATGTGATCGACCTTGGCGCTGAAGAAATCCTGGGCGCCCGTGATGCCGCCCCAGAAGGTTCCACCGGTCATCGGACCCTGCGTCTTGGGGTCGAGCATTCGCTCCCATGAGTACTTGAAATCGTCGGCCGTTACCACGCGGCCGTTACTGAACTTGACGCCCTTTCGGATCTTGAACGTGTAGGTCTTACCGCCGTTCGTGATCGACGGCATCGCCTCGGCTATGTCCGGAGCCAGCTCGGTCGTGAATCCTTTGTAGTCGAGGAGTCCGTTGTAAAGTGCGCGTTCAACCGTCCAACTGGTGGTGTCGTACGCCACCGCCGGGTCCAGCGTCTTGGGGTCGTCCTTGAACGCGATGTTCAAGGTTCCGCCTGCGACCGGTTGGGTTGTGGTCGTCGACGTCGTGCCACAGGCGGCCAGCAGCAGCAAGCCGGTCACCGTGACCCCCATCCATCGAGCGCGGTGCTGATACATGCTTCTCCCTCCCGTTTCTTCCGTCGTTGGTTACGCCGACTCCGCCTCCAGGCCAGGACGGACCCCTGAGGCCAGCGCCTGGCCGCCCGCCGAAACGCCGCCGAGTACACCTCTCGAAAGAGCCCGCTGCCGTGGGTCGAGAGCGTCGCGCAGTCCGTCCCCCACCAGGTTGAAGGCGAGCACGGTAAACAGAATCATCAAGCCAGGGAAGATCACGAGCCAGGGCGCCACGAACAGGTACCCCTGCCCGTCGGAAACCATCTTGCCCCAGTCGGCGGTCGGGGGCTGCACGCCGATCCCGATGAAACTGAGAATCGACTCGGTGCTGATACTGGTGGCGATCCCGATGGTCCCGTAGACGATCAGGACAGGAACGAGGTGGGGAAAGACGTGCCGAAACAGGATGTGGCGCGGGCGACCACCGCCGGCCTTCGCGGCTTCGATGAACTCTTTCTCTCGAAGGGAGAGCACCTGGCCGCGCACGATCCGGGCGACCGCCGTCCAGTAGATGAACGCGATGACCGCGGCAATCACCAGCACGTTGCCGCCCCGCTGGAGGATGGCGATCAGGGCAATCGAGAAGAGCAACACCGGGAAGGCCATCATCACGTCGGTGAAGCGCATCAAGATCATGTCGACCCACTTGCCAAAGTAGCCGGCAACGATGCCCACGCAGAGGCCCACGACCAGGGCGAGCCCGTTGGCGACGAACCCGATGAACAGCGAGACGCGCGCACCCCAAATGATCCGGCTGAGGAGATCGCGCCCGATCGCATCGCTGCCGAGGAGGAAGGCCGACCCCGGGGCGAGCGGCCGGCCGTCGGCGGGCAGCAGTTCGTAATAGCCGTGGTTCGGGTTACGGATGGGGAGCAGCGGAGCCAGGATGGCGATCAGCAGGAGCAGGATGATGAAGGCGCCGCCGCCAAGGGCCAGCCGATCCCTTCGAAAGCGGTACCAGATGGGCAACCAGGTGCTGTCGCTCCGGGACTCCATCATTGCCCCTCCTCGCCAGGCCAGTTCAATATACCGGTCCTGCGGGGACGGTCGGCGTCTAACGGCGAGCTAGGGCAGCCAGATCTCCGACGCCGATTGCACGTCGGTGATCCACCAACGGCCATCGATGTCGACCAGGGTGTAGTGGTAGTAGCCGAGGAAACGGTGGGTGGTGCGGCGCCCCAGGCCGACGCCCTTTTCGGCGTCGGGCACCAAACGGTAGATCCACTCCTCTTTGGTCGTCACGTTCACGTTCTGGGGGCTGGCCTCCAGGCCGTAGGCCGACAACTCGACCTTACCGATTTGGAGGTAGGCGGTGTACGAAACGTCGAGGACCTCGCAGGTGATGTCGAGGCGGGCCGCCGGGAACGATTCGAAGTCTCCGGAGAGGTCGTGCGCCACCTGCGAGAGCATCGGCTCGAGGTAGACTTCGCGCAGCACGTCGGCATCACGGTTGTTGTACGCCTGCTGGTTGAGCTTGATCGACCGCAGGACGGTGTCCTTGATGGCCGATACGTTGAAGGCCGTCTCTCGCTGCACGTGTAGAGAGTAGCAAAGGGGCGAACCACGTCCCCGCGGTTCGTGGGGCGCGACGTTCCAGTAAACCTTTGTAAAGCTGGTCGCCGCAGCGCGGCCCGACGGGGCCGTAGTGCGAAGCAATGCCCTCGATCCTCGTCGAATCAATGCGCGCACTGTGACGAAAGAGGGCTTCACGACACCGCGGCATCCACCATCCAGCTCCCGGGTCCGATTCAACTGGCGGCTCTGGGTGGTCTTGGGCGCCCTGACGGAGCTCTTCCTCATCTACGTGGCGCGCTGGTGGGCGCCCTCGCCCGTCACCTACTTCCTGGCGGTGCTCTTCTTGCCGGTGATGGTGCTGACCGGCTTCTGGTCCTTTAAGTACTTCAAGCTCGTCCAGCAAAACCTCGAGCTCTCCCGCCGCGCCGACCAGAACCTCCAGGAGCTGAGCCACTTCTTCGAAGTGGCCACCGCCGTCTCGAACCTCACCAAGCTCGGCGAGGATCTCGGCACCTTGACCACCAAGCTGGCAGAGCTGCTCGACGTCGAGATGTGCGGCTTCTTCCTCTATCAGGAGGGGCTCGAGGCTCTGATCGCCCCGGCCGCCCCGTCGGGGATGCGGGAGAGCCGGCTCTTCAACCAGATGCGCCTCAACCAACTGCGCTTCAGTGCCGACGCCTCGACCCTGATCGGTCGGGTCTTCGTCACCCAGCAGCCCACCATCATCGCCGACTGCCTGCACGACATCGAGGCGGGTCAGCTGCTGCCTCAGACATTTGGCTACCGTGACCTGCTGCTGGTCCCGCTGGGCTCGGGCGGTCGGCCGCTCGGCGTGCTGATGCTCGCCAACAAGCGACACGGCGAGTTCAGCGGCAACTACGACGTCAAACTCGCGACCTCGCTCGGTGCGGAGGTCGCCGTCTCCCTCCAGAACACCTTCCTCTTCGAGCAGACCCGCCAGCAGGCAATGCGGCTCGACACCTCCATGGAAATGCTGCGCCAGGTCTCCCAGGCGCTGACGGCAACCACCGTGGGACCGAATCCCCTGCTCCAGGGCGTTGCCCGGGCCGTGATCGGCGTCTCCGGTGCGGCGACCTGTCTGATCACCTTGACCCAGTCCGGCAATCCGGCCGAGCAGGCGGTCGAGGTGGGGGAGGGCATCGACCAGCGCCCCCCGGGCAACGTGCTGACCCATGTCGCGCCCGGCCTCATCACCCAGGTCGTGATCGAACAACGCCCGGTCTTCTCCGAGGACATTCAGCTCGACGGGCGGTTTCCGCTCGATCCGCTGGCCCAGCAGTATGGCTGGCGTGCCGCTCTGGGGCTGCCCATGTTCCTCGAGCGCGAGTTCGTCGGTACGGTCTCCGTCTACTTCCGCGAGGTCCGCCCGTTTGATCCCACCCTGATGCAGGTCCTGCAGATTCTCGCCAACCAGGCGGCGGTGGCCCTCGATAATGCACGCCGGTTCCAACGGGAACGGCAGACGATCGAAATGTTGCAACGCGCCAACCTCGAGTTGCAGGAAGCGGACCGGATGAAGTCCGAGTTCCTCACCAACATGTCACACGAGCTGCGTACGCCGCTGAACGCGATCATCGGGTTCTCGGAAATCATCCGGACGACGCCGGAGCTGTCCGAGGCGGAGCGGTCCGAATTTGCTGAGACGATCCACAACAGCGGCCGCCAGCTGCTCACGCTCATCAATGACATCCTCGACCTGACCCACATTCAGGCCGGGCGGCTCGAGCTACATCCCGCGCCGTGCCTGGTGGCCGAGGCGGTGGACGCCGCCCTGTCGGAGAATGCGGCCGCCGCAACCCAGAAGGAGCTCACGGTCACGTCGCAGGTGGACCGCACCATGCAGGTGGTGTTCGATGCCCGGAGCCTCCGCCACATCGTCCACAACCTGGTCAACAACGCCATCAAATTCACGTCGCATCACGGCAGCGTCACGATCAGGGCGATGGAGACGCCGACCGGCACGGTGGTCGAGGTCGCCGACACCGGGATCGGCATCAAACCGGAAGATCAGCCGCGCCTTTTCGAGGAATTCCGGCAGATCGACGGGTCGACCTCCCGCGGCTACGAAGGGATCGGTCTCGGCCTCGCGCTCTCGAAGCGGCTGGTGGAGTTGCAGGGTGGCCAGATCTGGGTCGAGAGCGCACCGGGACGGGGCAGCACCTTCCGCTTCCTGATCCCTCGGCTTCCGGTTCTGGCGAGGGTCGCATGAGCGAGCTGAGCGGCACCAGGCGCATCCTCGTTGCCGACGACGACCCCGAACGGCTCCGGGCGCTCGTCGAGCGGCTTCACGGAGAAGGCTTCGACGTGCTCTCCGCGCAAGACGGCCTCGAGGCCCTGGACCGGGCCCGGGAGGAGTTGCCGGACGCGATCATCCTCAACCTGCTGCTCCGCCGGATCGATGGGCTTCGCGTTTGCGAAATCCTGAAGAGCAACCCGGCGACGACCAACATCCCCGTCCTGCTCATGGCCGGCGTCCATGTCGACGCCGACGAAGGCAAGCGAGCGCTCGCTGCGGGAGCGGACCGCTTCTTGAGCGATCTGAGCCCGCTGTCCACCGGCTCCGGCCGCTCGCTGACTGCAGGTCAGGACCTGGTCCAGGCGGTGCGCACGCTGCTGGGGGCCGAGCCGGAGCTCGAACAGCGACCGATCCTGCTCGCGATCGACGACGATCCCGACAACCGCGCCTTCCTCACCAAGGCGGTATCGAAACAGGGCTTCGACGCCGTCACGGCACCGAACGCGACCCAGGCGCGGCGGCAGCTCGATGGCCGGCGCCCGGCGTTGATCTTCCTCGACGTGCAGATGCCGGAGGAGAGCGGCTTGAGCCTTCTGCCGCAGATGCTGCGCGACTTTCCCGAGTCGGTGGTCGTGATGATGACCGCCTACGGCTCGGAACAGGTGGCGGCGGAGGCACTGCGCGGCGGCGCCGACGACTACATCGCGAAGCCGATCGACCTGCACCGGCTCAGAGAGCTCCTTGAACGCAACCTCGAGAAGCAGCGGCTGCGCGCGGAACGTCAAAGCCTGGTCGAGCGGCTGAAGGACTCGAACCGCTACTTGATGCGCCAGCACGCCGCGCTGCGGCAGGCCGACGAGGAGATCCTCCAGGTCAACCGTCAGCTCGAGCAGTCGAGCCGCTACAAGTCGGAGTTCCTCGCCAACATGTCGCACGAGCTACGGACGCCCCTCAACGCCATCATGGGATTCAGCGAGATCCTCCTCGACGTCACCATGAACCTGACGCCCGGCGAACGCACCGAGTTCCTGCGCAACATCCACAGCAGCGGTCAGCATCTGCTCGGCTTGATCAACGACATCCTCGACCTGGCCAAGATCGAGGCGGGGAAGATGGATCTCCACGCCGAGGACATGCCGGTGACGCAAGCGCTCCAGGAGGTCACCGCCATCCTGGAGCCGATGTCCCGCCAGCAGGGCCTGCAGCTGAAGATGGTAGGCGCCGCCGAAGCGGGCGTCATCAAGGCCGACCGCAGCAAGTTCAAGCAAGTCCTCTACAACCTGCTCTCCAATGCAGTGAAGTTCACGCCGGCGCCGGGGACCATCACCGTGACAGTGAAGGATTCGCCGGAGCAGCTGACGGTATCGGTGGAAGACACCGGGATCGGCATGAAGCCGGAAGATCTGCCCAAGCTGTTCCGCGAGTTCGAGCAGATCGATGGCTCCTATACCCGCCGCTACCAGGGAACCGGCCTGGGGCTGGCGCTCTGCCGCCGGTTTGTCGAGATGCACGGCGGCCGGATCTGGGCGGAGAGCCAATTCGGCAAGGGATCGATTTTCACGTTCACCATCCCGCGGGAACCTCGGCTGGCGCTGGAAGCACCGGTCGAGGAAGTCGCGCAGACGGTCGAAAGCATGGAGCTGCCGCTGGTGCTGGTGGTCGAAGACGACCCCGCGAGCAGCCAGCGGATGACGGCCGAGATCCAGGGCGTCGGCTTTCGGGTGGCGCACGCCTTCGACGGCAACGAGGCGGTGCGCAAGGCGATGGAGATCCTGCCCGACCTGCTCGTGATGGAAACCGTGCTTCCGGTCAAGGATGGCTGGCAGGTTCTCCAGGAGCTGCGGGCCCGGGCCGCCACCGCCGACGTTCCGGTGCTGATCTGCTCCGTGACCCGGAATCAGGCGCTCATGGACGACTTCGGCGTCGCGGGGTACGTCGCCAAGCCCTGGGCGACCAAGACGATGCAAGACGAGCTCCGCCGGATCGGCCAGGGGATCAGCCGCCGGCGCGACCGGGTCCGGGTCCTGCTGGTCCATCGCGACCGGAGGGCCCTGGCGACGCTGGCGGCCACCCTGGTGGAAGAAGGGTTCGAGGTGTTCCGGGCCCCCGGGTTGCAAGAAGCCCTGGAAAAGGCCCGTGCGGCCGCGCCGGACGTCGTGGTGCTGGCGCCTCCCGAGCCGGAATGGGTGCTCGGGCTTCGCGGACTCCCCGGCCAGCCCGCCCTGCTGGCCCTCGGTGAAGTTTCACCCAGGGTGCCAGCGACGGCGTGGAGCGCCGTTATACCATCTGGCCTCTCCGAGCCGGATGCCGTATTGCACGCCATCAAGGGCTTGGACATCGTTCAGAGGCGAAGGAGGACAGGGCGTGACCGCCGGCAAGGTTTTGATCGTCGAAGATAACCCGGTCAACCTCCGGTTGGCCCAGTTCCTCCTGGAGAAAAAGGGCTTTAGCGTGCGCAAGGCCGGCAGCGGCCCCGAGTGCCTGGCGGAAATGACCCGTGAGTTGCCCGACATCGTGCTGATGGACATCCAGCTCCCGGGAGAGGATGGGCTGGCGATCACCCGCAAGATCCGCTCCGATCCCCGGATGGCGGGGGTCATCGTCGTTGCCCTCACCGCCCACGCGATGGCCGGGGACCGGGAGAAGATCCTCGGCGCCGGCTGCGACGGCTACATTCCCAAGCCCGTCGATCCGCAGGGCCTACCCGGGGAGGTTGCCCGCTACCTGCAGCAGGGGCGGCTGAAGACCGCGTGATGAGCGAACAGTCAGGAAAGCCATCGCGGACGGGTGCGGGTGATCCCGCGCCGAAGGCGAGCCGGTCGTATCCCGAGATCCTCCAGCTCAACCAGGAGCTCTTCAAGAATCTCCAGGGGCTGATCGACGAAGACGAGGCCCGCAAGAGGGAGCTCCTGGACACGAAAAACTCCTACGAGATGGCGCAAGCCGAGATTGCCCGCCTGGAGCGGGAGCTTCGCCAGTCGATCGAACGGGAAGCCGATCGGGCTGAGGAGCTCAAGCAGCTGGAACAGGAACGCGTCGACCAGCTGGGTGCCATGAGCGCGCACCTCGACGCCATGCGGTCCGCGGTCGAGCGCTACATGCAACAGGGACGGAAAGCCGCCTGATGAGCCCCGAGGCACCCAAGGCGAAATCGTTCGCCGACATCCTGCAGCAGAACCAGGAGTTCATCGCGCACCTCCAGACGCTGCAAGATGACATGGGCGCGCAGCTCGCCGAGAACGCCAAAGAGCTGGAGCTGGCCCAGCGTCAGCTCCAGGCAAAGCAGCAGGAGCTCGACGAGCTGCAGAACGCCCAACTGCAATGGGCGATGGACCGCCAGGCCTTGCTCGAGCAGCATGAATCGCTCAAGAAGGGCCACCTGAATCTGCAGCAGAGCCATGATCGGACCCAGGTGGAGGTTGGCCGCCTCAAGGATGACGTCGCCCGCGCCAAGACGCGAGACCAGGAACGGACGGTCGAGCGGCAGGCGCTCCTCGACCAGCACGAGGCGCTGAAGCAGGGGCACCTCGATCTCCAGCAGAGCCACGATCGGGCCCAGGTGGAGCTCGGCCGCCTCAAGGATGACGTCGCCCGCGCGAAGACCCGTGACGAGGAGCGCCGCGGCCAGCTCCGGCAGCTCGAGCAGGAGCGGATCCAGCTCGCCCAGAAGTACGAAGCCGACCACAAGAAGTTGAAGAGCGACCTCAAGACCGCAGAGGACGACCTCAACAACCTGCAGACGGCCCAGCTCGAGTGGGCCGTGGATCGCGAGACCTTATTGAAGGATCGCGACGGCGCCGTCGCGAAGCAAGCCCAGCTCGAGCAGGAATGGCAGAAGTCGCGGGTCGAGCTCACCCAGGAGAAGGCGCGGCTCCAGGACCTCAGCGGGAAACTGCAGGACCAGTTGAAGGCCGCTCAGGCCGAGATCGAGCCGCTCAAGGCCGCCCGGGAGAAGTGGCAGGCCGAACGGCAGCGACTGATCGCCGATGTCGCCCGCTTGGAGCAGGGGTCCCAGGCCGCCGAGACGCAGTTCAAAGCCGACCGAAAGCTGCTGCAGGGGCAGTTGGAAGAAGCCCGGAAGAAAGGCGCCGACCTTGACAAGGCCGAAGCGGAATTCCAGCGCCTCAGCGACGAGCGCTCTGCGCTCCTGACGAAGGTCAAGGCGCTCGAGAAGGACTGGCAGAGCCGCGAGGCGTCGTTCGCCGAGGAGAAAGCCACGCTCAAGAAGCAGGTCGCGGAGTCGTCGGCCAGGCTGGCCGCGACCCAGCAGGACTACGAAAGGATCAAGGCCTTGCACGCCGACCTCGCCGGCGAGACCGGGCGCAAGGCCGAGGAATGGACCGGCCGCGAGCAGCGGCTCACCGCCGAAAAGAACCAGCTCAAGGTCGACCTCGAGCGCATCCAGGCGCAGCTCTCCGACATGATGTCGCAGACGAACGACCTGCAGAGCCAGCGCGCGTCCGACGCCAAGGAGTTGGACCAGGCCTGGCAGCGGGAAAAGGCCTCACTCAAGGCGCAGCTGGAGGAGGCGCGCAAGGCGGCCGGCGGCGGCCCGCCGACGAGCCAGGTCCTCGCCCGCTACGAGGCGGAGAAGCGCGCCATGCAGGCGCAGCTGGAGGGCCTCAAGGTGGAGCTGACCGCCAGCGGAAAGAACAAGGACGCGGCGCCGGCGCTGAGCCAGGCGAAGCGCGACTTCGAGGCCAAGTTCCGTGTCATCTACGACCAGAGCCACGACCTCAACTCACCGCTCAACGCGATCATCGGCTTCTCCGAGATCTTGCTCGACGAGAAGACGAACAAGACCACGCCGGAAGAGCGGCGCGAGTTCGTCGCCCACATCAACGAAAGCGGCAAGCGCCTGGTGGAGCATATTCGCGAACTGATCGAGTTCGCCAAGCAGGAGGCCGGTATCCAGGAGCGCCCCGTGCAGATGATGCCGCCCGTCGGCGCGGGGACCAAGGCGCCCGTCATCCTGGTCGCCGACAACGACCCGGCGGTCAAGGAGCGCATCGAGCCATTCCTCAGCCACGCCGGCTACGAGGTGGTGATCGCCGCCAGCGCCCAGGAGGCGCTGCGCAAGGCGGTGCAGCTCCAGCCGCTCGCCGTGCTGATCGACACCCAGCTTCCCCCGAACGGTGGCAGCGGCCTGGTCTACGACCTGCGCCGCGAGTCGAAGACGAAGGACATTCCCATCGTGCTGACCTCCAAGGTCAACAAGGAATCGCTGCCCTTCGACATCGGGCAGGCCGACTTCCTCACCAAGCCGATCGACCGGCAGCAGCTGCTCCAGATGATGGTGAAGTTCGACCTGCTGGCCGATGGCAAGAAGGGTAAGAAGACGCCGTCCTCGATCCTGATCGTCGACGACGACCCGCAGAACATCCGGCTGGTCAAAGCCATGCTCAAGCCCTTCAACATGGAGATCATGGTCGCCGACGGCGGCAAGGCCGGCCTGGAGCTGGCGCTCAAGAAGAAGCCCGACATGATCATCCTCGACCTGATGATGCCCGACGTCGACGGCTTCGAGGTCGTCTCCAAGCTCCGCGAGGACCCCGAAGGGAGCAAGATCCCCATCCTTATCTATACGGCGAAAAACATCAGCAGCGAAGATCGAGAGCGCCTGCAGGGCAACATTCAGTCGATCATCCAGAAGGGGGACTTCGGCAAGGACCGCTTCCTGGAGATGATCAACAACCTTCAAACCCACCAGGCCGCATAGGACGCGAGGGCTGGCATGACTGCCCTCGACCGCCAGTTCGTCCGGCTCCGATTCGCCGCGCTCGCGATCCCCTTCGGTCTGCTCTTCTGGCTCCACTCGGCCTCGATGCCGATCACCCTCCTGCTCGCCGGGCTCCTGGCGGCCTACAACGGGGTGGCGACGCTGGCAATTCAAAAGAAGGCCATCCCACGGTTCGCTCGTCCGATGGCCGTGCTGCTCCTGGTCCTGGATCACCTGGTCGTCACCGGCTGGATCCTGCTGTTCGCAACGCCCTCGTCCAGCCTTCCATACCTTCTCTATGCGCTGGTCGCCGCCGAGGCGGTCTTTCGGTTCGACCTCTGGGGCGGGATCGGGACGAGCCTCTTCTTCACAGTCGGCATCATCCTTTTCCAGACCGGCGATCTCGGCCTCGCCATCTCGGTGCGGGAGTCGATCCTGCGTGCGATCCCGACTGTCGCCGTCATCACGGGTCTGGGCGCCGCCGTGCGGGCGATGAATACCGAGATTCGGGGTACCCGGCGGCGCCTCGATCAGACCGAGCAGCTGCGGAACGTGCTTGGCGAGCTGGTCGGCCAACTCGATGTGTCGCGGATGCTGTACACGGTCATCCGTTGTGGCCTGGAAATTCTGCAAATGGATTCGGGGGCGATCGTCCTGCTCGACGAGGAGCGCGGAGTCTTTACGCTGCGGGCGGCGGTTCAGCTTCCTGAAGCCATCGAAGGGACGACCATCTCGGCGGGCGACGGGATCGTCGGCCGGGTGGTGCGGGAGCGGGGTTTCGTCAGTCTCGGCGAGTCCCCGCTGTTCGACCTGGCCGCGCTCAACGCGGCCGGTTACAGCTGGGTCTTCGGTACCCCGGTGCTGCTGGAGGGCAAGGTCGCGGGCGTGCTCCATCTGCAGACGCGTGAACAGCAGCGGCGTCTCACCCGCTGGGAAGAGGAGGCCCTGGAAGTTCTTGCCCAGCAACTGTCAGTCGCGCTTCGCAATGTGCGGCTGTTCGAAGAAACGGAGAAGCGCGCCCGCCGCCTGGAGTTACTCAACCGATCGATTGACCAGATGAATCAGAAGCTGTTCGAGCCGGAGCTGCTCGACATCATGGCCACGGCGCTCACCGGCAATCTCGGATTCGCGGCGGCCCAGATCTGGCTGCTCGAGCCGAGCGACGGCGCGCTCTGGCGGCGGGCCGGCCACCATACGACGCGCAACGCCCCGCCCGTCCCCGGACGGGTGGAGCGCGGCATGGGGGAGATCGGCCAGGTGGCCGAGCTCCGCGTCCCCATCGTCACCAACGATCCGGCCAACCACCGGCAGCTCGCCCTCAATCCCTGGATGTCGGAAGAGGGGATTCATGCCTTCGCCGGCTTCCCGATGGTGGTCGGCGATCAGTTGCTTGGCGTGCTCGCCATCTACCATCGGCGCCCGCTGGACCGCAACACCATCGAGCTCCTCACGCTTTTCGCACAGCACGCGGCGACCGCCATCCAGGAGGCACACCTCTTCCACCTCGCGACCGAGCAAACGGCGCGATTGGGGGCCGTCAACGCCGAGCTCGAACGCGCCAACCAGCACAAGTCCGAATTCCTCGCCAACATGAGCCACGAGTTGCGCACCCCTCTCAACTCGATCCTCGGGTTTTCCCAGTTGCTGCTGGAGGGGGATGGGGGCGTGCTAACCCAGGACCAGCGTCAGGACGTCGACATCATCGCCCAGAACGGTCAACATCTTCTGGCGCTCATCAACGATCTCCTCGACATCTCCAAGCTCGAGGCGGGGAAAGCGCAGTTGAACCGCGGCGAGGTCGAGGTGGCACCACTGATTTCGGAGTGCGTGGACAGCGTCAGCTCGCTGGCCAAAACGAAGAGGCTCGAGTTGAGCACCAGCGTATCGCCCGAGGTCGGGCGCGTCTTCGCCGACGGCCCCAAGCTCAAGCAAGTGCTGCTCAACCTGCTGGGCAACGCGATCAAGTTCACCGAGTCCGGCAGCGTCCGGGTCACGGCTGAACGCCAGGGAGCAGAACTGCGCGTGAGCGTCCGCGATACCGGCATCGGCGTGCCGCCTGAAGACGCCGAGCGGATCTTCGAAAGCTTCCAGCAAGGTCAGAGCGGCATCAGCGGCAAGTATCAGGGCACCGGCCTGGGCTTGGCGATCTGCCGCCGGCTGGTAGAGATGCACGGCGGACGGATCTCCGTGAAGAGCGCGCCCGGTCAGGGCAGCACCTTCACGTTCACCATTCCTCAGCGAGCGGTTCCCGAAGCGATCGACCTCACGACCGCCGCCTGAGCGGCGTCAACCGAGCAAGCCGGTGATGAGCGCGATGGCGACGAGCACCATCACCCCGGCCGCCGCGAACTGCAGCGGGCGCTCCGGGACCCAGGTGCCCAGGCGATTTCCCAGCGCGACGGCGATCGCGGAAACCGCCCAGAGGGCCAGTGTGGCGGCGACGAAGACCACGACGGGCTGCTGGTAGCGGGCCTGGAGCGCCGCGGTCGCCAGTTGGGTGAGATCGCCCCACTCGGCCACGAAGACCACGGTGAACGCCGTCACGAAGGGACGGTGATGCCGTTTCTCTTCCTGCTCGACGGCCCGCTCTTCATTTGCCTCTTCTTGGCGCAGGTTGCGGCGGACGAGCAGCGCCGCCATCACCAGGAATAGAAGCCCGGCTCCAATGCGAATCGGCTCCCGCGGAAGGAGGCTGAACAGCGAGCCGGCCAGGACCGCCACGGCGCTCTGGATGACGAACGCGGCAGCCGCCCCGAGGAAGACGGGGAACGGCCGATGTCGGGTCGCCAGCAGCAGGGCGGCGAGCGCCGTCTTGTCGGGAAGCTCGAGCAAGAAGATGACCGCGAAAACGGTGACCCCCAGGCTAAGCACATGCGGCACCTCGCCAGTGAGTCTAGTCAGAAATCGGAAGCGCGGAGCGTCCAGCGGTACGGCGTCTCGGTGAACTCGACTGAGAAGGCAAGGCGACCTCCCAACGTCTCGACAGCCGCCTCGGGGTAGGGCTGGTCAAAGTCATGAGGCTCCCGGGGCAAGTCCTCCAATCGGTTGAATTCGAGTAGGAGCACCGATTGCGACCGGCGCGACAGGCCATTCTTCCAGAAGAGAACTGCGCTGCGCTCGCCATCCATGACATGCCAGTCGACGATCTCTCTGTCATCGGTCAGCCTGACCGCTCGACTGGGCGTTAAGGTCTCGGGGTCCAATCGCGCGAGATAAAGGCTCGCGTCGCGCTCAGCGCGACGGATGCGCTTGTTGTTGTGATGCCAGAGCACTCCGACCTCATTCGATCGATTCACCAGCCGGACTTTTCCTGTCTCGCCGCGGCGCTGTCCCTTGGCTGCCACGCTTCCGATCGCTCGAACAACGTTAGGCGTCAGCTCGAATATCACCAGGTCCCGGTATCCAAGGTTGGCGACGGCGACACCGTGATCTCGGCCGATGACACAACCGTCGTAGTCAGCGGGACGCTCAACCTTCAACGTCGTGAACCGGTTCGGTGGGATCGGCCCGTTAAAGGCAAAAACGAGCTCGCTGGCATCTTCCTCACGTGTTGGATTGCGACAGAGTGTCAGCATGACTCCGGTTCTCGACCTGAGCTTCGGCGGCTGAGTCCAGACCTGGCCTTGCGTCCATGACGACAGGTGGGTGATCACGATCCGATCATCGGGCCATTCGACGCGAAACCAGTGATAAACATCTGGAGGCAACGTTCCTTCTCGCGTGCTCAGCACGAGGGCGGCACAACCAGTACCCGTCAATGCCAGCTCGATCCTTCCGCCGGGTCCATTTACCGGTACGGTCTCACGAGCAACTAGCGTTCCAGTTAGGTCGAGCAGGAACAGCTCAGACGTTGATATGCCGGTGTTAGCGACGTGCCGGGCGTGGACCAGGATGCGTTCTCCATCGGCAACAGCAGCCACATACCCGAGAGCGCCATCGCTCGAGTGGGTCACCTCGACGCCGGGCACCGGGCGAGTATAGGGTGGTCTGGGATCCGGCCTGCGGGGTTAGTTCGTCAGTGGAGCCAGAGCGGGAAGGAGAAGACGAAGACCAGCAGGCCGAGAGCCAGGGTGCGCATGCTTATCCTGCCAGCGCCATCGGTTCTTGCCCGGCGGGGTAGTTGACCTTGGCACTGAACTTGTAACCGACACCGCGCTTGGTCTGGATGTAGACCGGCTTGCTGGGATTGGACTCGATCTTGCTGCGCAGCCGCGAGATGTGCACCCGCAGCCCTTCCTCGTAGGCTTCCTCGTCGCCCGCCCAGGCCTTTGCCAGTAGCGTCTCGTTGGTGACGACCCGTCCGGCATTCCGGACCAGGAGGAAGAGCAGCTTCGACTCGGTCGGCGTCAGGGTCACCTGCTGACCCTTGACGCGCGCCCAATGCTGCACGAAGTTGATCTGAAGCTCCTGGTCGATGACGACTTCAGGCTGCTCCACGCCGGCGGATTCACCGTAGCGGCGCAGGACGCGCTGCACCCGGGCCACCAGCTCTTCTTTTTCAAACGGCTTGACGATGTAGTCCTCGGCGTACATCTGCAGGCCCTCGACCTTGCTCTCGATCGCCGCAACGGCGCTGAGGATGACGATCGGGACGTCGAGGTGGCTCTTGATGCGGCGGCAGAGTTCGAAGCCATCCATCTCGGGCATCATCAGGTCGACGACGACAAGGTGGGGGATGCCTTCGTGGAGTTTGCGCAGCGCTTCGGGGCCGCTTCCGGCGGTCATGACCTCGTAGCCCGCGTGCTCGAGGATCCGCTTGAGGATCTCGCGCGCCATGGCATCGTCGTCGACGATCAGAATCCGGTAGCGGTTGACGATGTTTAACCCCTCTCTTCCGGCCGCCATCGCCCGTCGCGCTGCGGACCGGCCGCCATGGATTTGGACCTGCGGCTGCTGGCTCAGGTCCGA
>DATNNA010000075.1:0-16014 GCA_035602075.1 Binatus sp. (SeqCode)
CCCAGGCGGTCGCGCTCAAGGAGCAGCGGACGGCAGTACGCCGCGCGCTGGCCAGCCTTCCGGGGCGCCTTCGCGACGCGATCGTGTTACAGGTCTACCACGAGCTTAGCTACCAGGAGATCGCCCAGGTCCTGGATATTCCGATCGGAACCGTGATGTCGCGGATCCACAACGCGAAAAGCAAGCTGCGACGCCGGCTCGCCGGCTACATGAGCGAGTCCCAGAGCCCAATTGGACCGAATAATCCTGAAGAAAATGCGTCAACCATGATGGATAACCCGTGCTGAGTCACCACGCCGTATTGAGCTCGCTGGACGCGTACGCCGACGGCACCTTGCCGGATTCGGAGCGCGCGAACCTCGCCGCCCACCTGCGAAGCTGTGCCGGATGCGGAGCGAGCCTCCGCCAGCTCCAGCGCCTCGATCAGGTCCTGAACGACCTGCCCCCAATGCAAGCCATCCCGTTTGTTCGGTTCTGGTCGCAGCTCGAGCCGCGGCTGCCAAGCCAGGCGCAGAAATGTGCTCCCCTGTTTCGACCGGGGCGGTTGGCCGCCGGGTTTGCCCTGGCTGTTTGCGCCTCCCTGGTGAGCGTCGTGGCGCTCGCCTCTGATGACACGATGCCGGACAGCTTTCTCTACCCGGTGAAGCACCTCCGGCAGAGTGTGCAGCTCGACTTGACCGGTTCCCACGAGCGTCCACGCGTCGAGCTCTCCCTTGTCAGGCAGCGCGTGCAGGAGGCGAAAGTCATGCTCGATCGGCAGAAGGATAGCCTGGCGGTTGCCTCGCTCCGCGATGCCAGCACCCTGCTGGTCGATGCCGCGACCCAGCTGAAGAAGACCCGCCAATCCGATACCCACAAGGTTGACAGCACGATCGCCCAGATTCAGACGGAACTCCACACCGTGAGCGAAGCCAATCGCCAGCCGGATGGCAGTACTCCCGAGGAGACGGCCGCTGTTGATGGTGCCGTCAAGGACGCCCAGAACGCCGTGACGCAGGCACAAACCGAAGTCGACGCGACAGCCCCCGGCGATGCGGCGCCGATTGACGGGGCCGCCACATCCGGCCCCTGACGCGAATGTAGGGGCCGCAAATGGCTTCTCGCCGTAAAGTGGCACCTGTGAGGGCGATCGGTGTGGGCCAGGAAGGAATCCTCGAGCAGGTGGTCCGACCCGAACACGGTGCCGACCGGTTCCAGAATCCCGGCGTGACCGTGTTGGCCACGCCGGTCCTCTGTCACTGGTTCGAGTCGGCGGCGGTTCGGGCGATCGCGGATCAGCTCGAATCCGGCGAGGCCACCGTTGGGACCCGCGTGAACATCGAGCATCTCAAGGCGACACCCGTGGGCATGCAGGTTCGGGTTACCGCCCGCGTGGTCGCCGTCGACGGACGCCGCGTCGCCTTCGAAGTCTCGGCCGTCGACGACGTCGAGCTGGTCGCGCGCGGCACGCACGAGCGCGTGGTGATTGACCTCGAGCGATTCCTTGCCGGTGTGCGAGCCAAGCGCGTCCCCGGCGTAACGCGAGGCCCGGATGGCCGCTGACGATCTGGTTATCAATCGGGTCTTGTCCTCCAGCAGCGCGACACCTGGGCGCGCCGTCAACCAGGTGCGCAATCACCAGCTCGTGATCGACGAACCGACGCACCTGGGTGGACCCGGTGAACAGATCACTCCGGCGGAAGCTTTCCTGGCGGGCGTCTCTGCCTGCGGCGTGCTCCTCGTGCAGGGCAGAGCGCGCGACTCCGGGGTTCGCTTGGATCAGGTCGAGGTAACCATCGAAGGCGTCCGCAACCGGTCGGACACGTCGGTCTTTCAGCGGATCGACATGCGGTTCCGCCTATCCGGCCCGAGCCAAACGGAGGCGATCGACCTCGTCGAGCACTACAAGCGGCGTTGACCGCTCTATAGGGCGGTCGCGGTCGCGACCACAGTCGACATACAAATACAGGTGATCGCCTAGGCACGGCGGTCCCCGGACGAAGGTTTCGGTCGATCGTTGCGCTTGGAACACTCATGAGCCGCCGATCGTCGAAGCGGCCGCTACCGGTTGCCCGGCAGGGGCGACTGGTCTACCGGGCGCCCAAGACCTTCGACCTCCGCCGCCTCGTCACCTCCGCGCGGGAAATGGTCCAGTTCAAACTCCCCCTGCTGGCCGGGGCGAGCCCACGCTTCGGTCACGTGGCTCGCAAGCTTGGTGCCCGCGAATGGCCCGCTTTGCGTGTGCTCGCGGTCGGCTTCTGGGCCATCACCACCGTCCGGCTCGTGAGCAGTTACTCCGGTTCGGGGCTCCACCTTGGATCGTTTTCTGCATGGGCCGTCCCGGCGGTTGCGTTCCTCCTGGGGGTCCTTTGCTGGGGACTGCCGTGGCTGCGAGTTCCCATCGAGCCCCTGTTCGGCGCCATCGTGGTGGGCATCGCGCTTCCACTGCTCTACCTCAGTATTGCCGGCAACGTACACAGCCGCGACCTCGTGTCGGTCTACATCGTGCTGGCCCTCTTCACCGCCGCCCTGCTACCACTTCGAACCGCGATGGCGGTCGCGCTGGTCGCGGCCGTCGCCGCTGCCGTCCCCCTGGTCGCGGGCTGGTCGGAACTCTATGAGCGCGCCTTGCTGGTGCTGGTCTGCGTCATCGGACTCATCGTCTACACGCAGACCCGCATGTTGGGCAATTTCAGCCGCCAGAAACGTGAGGCAGACGAGCGCGTGCGACAAATCGAGGAGAGTTTCATGACGACGTTGGGAGCGGTGTCGGCCATGGTCTACGGCAAGGACCGCTTCACGGAAACCCACTCGCGCGCAACCGCGATGCTCGCGGTCGCGGTAGCGCAGCATCTTGGCCTGAAAGGCCTCGCTCTGCGGCAAATCGAGTATGCTGCGCTGCTGCACGACGTCGGCAAGGTGAGCCTCCCCGCCCAGGTGCTCGAAAAGCCGGGACCGTTGAACGGAGAGGAACTGGCGCTGGTGCACGAGCACCCGGTCATTGCCGAACGAATCCTGTCGAGGGTTCCGTCTTTGAAGGCCATCTGCCCCATCGTCAGGGCACAGTACGAACGCTGGAACGGCAGCGGTTATCCCGATGGCCTGGCAGGCGAGATGATTCCTCTCGGTGGTCGCATCATCCACGTCTGTGCCGCCTTCCATGCGATGTCAACCGACCGGCCGTACCGCCCCGCGCTGACCACGGATCAGATCATCAGCGAGCTGCGCAGCCAGGCTGGCTCGCAGTTCGACCCGCGCGTCGTTGAGGCAGTGGTCGCCCTCGTCCGGCCCAGCGACCTCGTGGCGGCCACAAGGCTGTCGCCCCACCGGATCCAGGAGAAGCAGACCGTCAAAGAGGCGCCTGGTCGGGAAAGCGGAGAGCAGCAGATCTGCCGGCTCACCGCCGAGGTCGCTGCTAACCTCTTGCCTCATGATCAGGCCCGCGTCTATCTGGTGGCGAGTGACAGGCGCCACCTGGTGCCAAGTTACGTCAGTCCGCCGGAACGGCTGGAGGCCCCGGGGACGGCGCTGGAACGTCGAATCCTCTTGCCCGGGGAAGGCATCGCCGGACAGGTCTTTCTGAGCGGGCGCGGCATGGTTGTCGGCGATTCCGATCCCGGCCTGGTCGGCTTCGAGGCCCCGGCGATGAAGGTATCTGTCGTAGCCGTGCCGGTTACGATCAACAACGACTTCATCGGTGTGATCGAGGTCGTCAAGCTGGGCATGAACCAGTACTCCAAAAGCCACCTCCGACTGCTGAAGATCCTGGCCGATCAGATGGCGCTCTCTGTGGCTAACGCCCGGATGGTCGACCGCCTGGCCGCTTGACGCGGCGGCGTCGAGCGTTCCTGGTTTAAGAGACCCGTATATAGAGGTATAGGTCCCTCATGGCTCCCCGTGGACCCGTTGAAAAGCGGTCCCGCCGCGCTGGCGTCGAGCTCGGGCTCAAAGGCGCCCGCCAGGTTGCCGGCAAGAGCGGCCGCATCCGCCGCCCCTCTCCGCCTGGGCAGCAGGGCCGCGCCGGGCAACAGGGCCGTCGGCGCAAGCGTGATTCCGAATACCTCCTCCAGCTCCGTGAGAAGCAGAAGGTGCAGTGGTTCTATGGGGTCGCGGCCGGGCAGTTGGCAAGGTACTTCGATGCGAGCCGCAGCCGGCCGGACGCAACCGGCGAAGAACTCCTACGCCAGCTCGAGCAGCGCCTGGACAACGTCCTGTATCGCCTGGGGTTCGCCGGCACGCGTGCCCAGGCTCGACAATTCGTCAGCCATGGCCATGTCCTCGTCAACGGCGAGCGGGTGAACCGCTCCTCGTATGAGGTCCGGCCCGGCGAGACCATCTCGATCAAGCCGGGCAGCACCATCGAGCCGCTCGTCCGCGATGCGATCAGCCTCGGTTTCAAGGTTCCCGAATGGCTGGCCGCCGACCAGCAGGCATTGAGCGGGAAGGTGGCGCATCGGCCGCAGCGCACCGAGATCGATGTGCCGGCCGACGAGAACCGCGTCGTCGAGTTCTTCGCCAAGTACTAGGACAACCAACACCGCGCGGCGAAGGCGCGGTAGAGGGTGCCACGGCACCCTCTAGCCAGTTGAGTCTTGGCATTTTGCTATTGCAGGTGCGAGATCACCTCGAGAATCGTTTGCCTCTCAAGGCCGTTTGGATGGTAGTCCACTGAGTAGGCCGGCGAAAGATGCACCACGAGACCGTTCGGGGTCTTCCAGATGACCATGTCGGTCCGGCTGCCGTCGGGCGACCGCAAGAAGAGATACTCGGTGCCGCCGATCACTTCGATCGTGTCCTTGTCGACCGATGACCCAACTCCAGCCAGGCCTGACGGGAAATCTTTGAGATAGACGTCAAGCGGGGCATCGCTTCCGCGGGTGTCGGGCAACTCAACTACCTGGACCTTCGCGGCGGCGATTTCGTAGACCAGGTCGACAGACCCCCGCAAGCCACCGGCGGAGGGAGCGTAGAGCACCCGCTGAAGGCTTGCCCGATTGTCACTCCCGAGCGTGAGGGCGGTGAAACCGGCTCGCTGTTGGGCCTCGGTCAGTGTGGTTGTAAAGGGCACCTTTATGGAATTGGGTAGTGCCTTTCCCGGCCCAGAGAGTGCGGCTGGAACTCGGTGGATGACGATATGCCCGGTCAGCGCAGGCACGGCGAAGGCAGCGACAGCAGCCAGCAGCACGGCTGCTGCCGCGAGTGCGGCCGATACTGTCCAGCGCCACGCGCGGCGTGGGGATGGTTTCCTAACTCGAGGCGCTAGCCGAGCCCAAGCCGATGGCGGCGGTGCGACGGTGCTGAGCTCTGCCTTGAGCAGACCAGAGAACGCGGTCGTATCAAGTTCCCGGTACGACATGTTGACCTCCAATTGAATGGTTGCCTTCATCGATGCCGGCCAGGTGGCCCGACGCGGCCAGCTGGTCGAGCGCTCGAGAGGTTCGCGATTTCACGGTTCCCGTCCTGCAGCGGAGGATGCGAGCGACGTCCTCAACCGACAGGTCCAAATAGAAACGGAGGACGAGGACTTCCCTGAAGTCCACCGGTAGCTCTTGGATGGCGGCGACGAGCTGGAGCCGCAGCTCAGAGCGATCCAAATCTGCTGTCGTTGATGTCTCCGAACCAAGTGGGTGGGCCGAATGTCGCCGGCTCTTGCTCGCCTGTCTTCGGGACGCCCACACCACGTAGCGAAAGAGCCAGGTTGCGAAGCTGACATGGGCGTGTTTGCGATGCAGCGTTCGGAATGCACGGAAAAACGCCTCCTGTAGGGCCTCCTCGGCCGTCGCTATATCACCGACGAGCGCAAGCGCGGTACGCAGAGACCGTGCCTGGTGGCGCTGAAAGAGCTGGGCGAAGCCATCCTCCTCGCCGGCGATGCAGCGGGCAACCAGGTTTTGATCCGGATCGCTCATGTCTGTTAAACACCCGCAGCAGGGCGTTCGGTTCCGTGGCGGTCTACTTGTCGTCTGCGGACGCTGGTCGGGCGTTTACGATGCGAGCGGCTTCGAATAGCCAACCCTTACCAGCAGCGTCGAGGCGGCGATCGTCAGCACCACCGCGGCCAGGATCGCTGCGTACAGTTCGCCCGGAATGACGTTGCGTGTGACGCCGATCGTCGCCAGGACAAAGCTGAACTCGCCGATCTGCCCCAGCCCCGTCGCGATCTGTCGTGGGCGGCCGGGCAATCGCCCGAACCTGGCGAGTAGATAGATAGGAAGGACCTTGGCCACGACCAGGAGAATGAGTAACAGGACCAGCCAGCCGAGTCCCTTGAGCAACGCGCCCGGATCGATCAAGGCTCCGATCGCCACGAAGAACAGGACCGCGAAGACATCGCGAAATGGGAGCAATCGTTCGCGCGCCTCGTTGGCTTCGTGGCTCTCGCTGATGGCGAGGCCGGAGACGAAGGCCGCCAGGGCGAGGGGGATGCCGAAGAAGCGCGCGCCCACGCCGGCCAGGGCGAGGGCGCTCGCGACCGAAACGATGAGGAAGAGATCGTGCTCCTGGCGGAGTTGACGGAGCAGGCGGGGCAGGAGTCCGGTCGCGATCACGACGATGATCGCGTAGAGCAAGACGAGCGTGACGGCTGTCGCACCTGAGCTCGGCTGGAGTCGCAGGGCGATGAGGGCAATGATCGACAACGTCACGCCCGCCACGTCCTGCAAGACGCTCCAGCCAAGCAGCACGTGGTCGGTCGCGGTGTCGGTGGTGCGTCGCCGGCTGCGTGTGATGTTGACCGCGACCACGCTCGAGGAGAGGGCGAGGCAGAGGCCGAGCAGAACCGCGCCGGCGAGAGGAAGCTTGAGAAGGAGGCCTGCTGCCGCCCCGACCAGCGCCGTCACGACCGTCTGTAGCGGCGCCGCCCAGAAGAGCCTCCCGCGCTCCCTGCTGAGCTCGGCGATATCCAGCTCGATGCCGACTTCGAAGAGGAGGAGCACGACGCCCAGGTCGGCGAAGACCTGGAGCTGATGGCGGTCGGCGATGTAGCCAGGCGTGAAGGGCGAAACCAGCAGCCCAGTCGCCAGGTACCCGAGCACCGCCGGGAGCCCCGCGCGTCGAGCCAGCCAGCCGGCGATCGCCGCCACGAGGAGGACGAAGCCGATCTCGAAGATTGCGGGAGCGGTCGTCTCCACTCAGCGACTCGCTCGCTCGCGACGAACGGATTCTTCGGTGTTCAGCGCATCTGCCGCGCGGGCTCGCGGCTCGGGCCCACCTGGGTGTCGAGCCAGCCGGTCAGTGGCTTGCTCTCCTTGATCGCCTGCCGGACGCGGTCTTTTGCCTCGACGGTATGCAGCCAGGCACCGGGCTTCCAGTTCCGGCCTGCCATGAGCCCTTTGCAGCGCAAGAGGTCGCCGCGCGGATGATCGGCCGGGTATCCGGCGGGGACGCGCTTGAAGCTCGGCTCGGTCACCTGGTAGCCGTCCTTGACCAGGGCGGCGACGATCCGGGCGAGCTTTCCGCCGCCCTTTCCACCCACGGCATCACGGAAGCGGGTGAGCTGATCGGGCGCCATTTCGTGCGAGCCGATTGCGACGTACAACCCGTCGTCCGAAACCTGGAGGTAAACGCCGCTGGCCCGGTCGCCGGCCAGGTACGCGCCTAGATGCTCCTTGTAGGGGCGCTTATCGGGAGAGAAGCGGAGGTCGCGGTTCAGGCGGAAGATCTTGACCTCGATCTCCGGCCCCAGGTCGTTTTCGATCTCGGCAAGAAGTGCCTCCATCGGCTGGCGCACCTGCTCCTCGTAGACCTGCCGGTTGGCCTCGAAAAAGGCCTTGCTGTTGTCGCGCTTTAGGCGGTGAAAGAACTGTAACGCCGGCTTGGGCCAGCCTCCGAAACGAACCCGAACCGCCCCGTTCGCCCGACCCTTCATTGGTTCCCTCCTCGCCTAGGTCACGCCGCAGGTTTTAGCTCGATCGTAACGTTTCACTGCCATGACCTTCTTTCGCGTTGTGCTGAGCATCTTCGCCATCCTCAACGTCGTTTTCTGGGCACTCCTCGCCTGGGTCTGGGCCGTCAAGCCGTCGTGGGCGGCGCGTATTCCGCTTCACCTCGGCACGGACCAGCGCTTCCGGACTACGGTGCCGGTCTGGGCGCGGCTCGCTGCCGCCATCGCTGCCTTCTGGGCGGTTGCGGCCGTCCTCTACTTGACCGTCTACGCCGCGAACCGACTGGCGTTCATCGCGCTCTTCGTCCTCGCCGCCATCTTCCTCATCCTTGGGATCGGCGCCGCCGCACGCGTCTATACCGTGCTGCAACTCCCCAAGAACTCGATGATCGGACGGGCGCGGAGCCAGCGAGCGCAGTAGTCCGCCTCGTCGCAAGCACCGACCCTACGAGGATCAGCGAGAAACCGACGACGGCCCCCAGGGTAAAGGGCTCGTGCAGCACGGCCACGCCTAGCAAGAGGGCGACTGCCGGGTTGAAGTAGGTGATCACGGTGGCCCGAACCGGGCCGACTTCGCCGATGAGGGCGAAGAACAGCAGGAAGGCAAGCGCGGTGCACACCACCCCCAGGGTCAGGACCGCCAGCAGCACCTTGCCGGACGGGATCGATCTCGGGAGCTGCGGTATGGCGAGCGGGGCGTAGAACAAAGCCGTCAGCACCAGTGAGGCCGCGACGACGCCCAAGGCCGGCAGGCTGGGGAGCCGGCGGGCGATGATGATCGGCCCGGCCGCGTAGCCGACCGCAACCAGGCCGACCTCACCAACCGCCACCAGGTCCTTGAAGGAGACGTTGAGACCCACAAGCACGGCCACACCGACGAAACCGATCAGCAAGCCGGTCATCCGGCGCCGATCCATGCGCTCGTCGGCGCGGGTCAGCAGCTGAATCACCGCAGCGATCAGGGGGACGGCGGCGATCATCAGGCCGGTCAGCGAACTGGAGAGCCGGCGCTCGCCGTCGGCGAGCAGGAACCAGGGCAGCGAGACCTCGACGACGGTGTAGGCGAGCACCCAACGCCAGTAGGGAAGGAGCGGAGCGAGCCAGCCGCGGGCGGCGGCGACGGGCAGGAGAAGCGTCGCCCCGAGCGCCGTCCTGAGAAGGACCAGGCTGGCCGGCGTCAGCTCGCCGATTGCGATCTTGATGAGCAGGTAGGGGATACCCCAGATGACGGCCATCGCCCCGAACAGCGCCCACCCCCGTCGGGTCACGCGGTCGGCGCGATGTCAAGGTCGACATCGTCGGGGAGAACGTCCTCCCCCGTGTACGCGGAGGCCTGCAGCCGGAACAGGCGCGCGTAGCGGCCGTTGAGCCGCATCAGCTGCTCGTGCGTCCCTTGCTCGACGAGCCGGCCGTGTTCCAGGAACAGGATCCGATCAGCGCGCCGAACGGTGGAGAAGCGGTGCGAAATGTAGACCGCCGTGCGGCCTCGGGTCAGCGAGTGGATTCGTTCGAATAGCTCGTACTCCGCCTGGGCATCGAGCGCGGAGGTCGGCTCATCCAGCAAGAGGATGCGCGCGTCGCGCATGAAAGCGCGCGCCAGAGCAACCTTCTGCCACTCGCCGCCTGACAGGTTGACGCCGGCATCGAACCACTTTCCGAGTGCCGTGTCGTAGCCCTGGGGGAGGCCCGCGATCAGTTCGTCGGAGCCAGCCTGCCGGCTCGCCGTCAGGATCGCCTCGCGGTCGGCGATGTCGGGGAGGTTGCCGAGGCCGATGTTCTCGGCTGCGGTGGCCTGGTACGTGACGTAGTCCTGGAACATGCCACCGATTTGGGCCCGGAGCTGCGCGGGATCGAGGTCGCGGATGTCGATGTCGTCGATCAGGATGCGGCCGCCGGTGGGATCGTAGAGCCGGCAGATCAACTTGAAGAGCGTGGTCTTCCCGGCGCCGTTGCGGCCGACAATGGCGATCGTCTCTCCGGGCGAGACCGTGAAGCTCAGGTCGGTGAGCGCGTTGGCGGTGGCCCCCGGGTAGGCGAAGGTTACGTGGTCGAAGCGGATCTCGCCCCGTACTGGGTTCGGGACGGGGACCGGGTTGGCGGGCGTGGGGAGCACACTCTTCGTTTCCATCAACTCGAACAGGTTGCTCAAGTAGAGATTGTGTTCGTACATGCCGGAGAACCCGCCGAGGATGCCCTGGATCGAGTTCTGTACCGATTGGGCCGCCGTCGTATAGAGGGTGAGGTCGCCGAGCGTCAGTTTGCCGGCGATCGCCTGCAGCGCCACATATAGATAGGTCACCGACGTGGCAATCGTGCTCAAGTTGCCCCAGAGAAAGCCGACGAGATAGCGGCGCACCACCTGGCGGCGCTGGCTCCCGTAATACCTTTCTCCGATCAGCCGGTAGCGGTCGATGAAGTAGCGGCCCAGCCCGAACAGCTTCACCTCTTTGGCGTAGCTGTCGGTCGTGAGCAGAGTGACGAGGTAATTCATCCGGCGGAGCAACCGCGAGCCCCAGCGTGCGATGTTGTAGCCTCGCCAGCCGTACCGGGTGTCGGCGATGAAGGCCGGGACAGGGGAGAGGAGCGCCAGCAGGGCGAGGAGCGGGCTCACCACGACGAGGAGCGCGATCATCGTGATGAAGGTGAGGGCGGTCTGGACAAGTCCGAAGGCGGTCGAGATCATCTGCACCGGGCGGTTGATGGAATCGGTCTGCGCGCGTCGCAGCAGGTCATACGACGCGGGGTCCTCGTAGAAGGCGAGGTCGAGCGAGGCCGCCTTCTCCATGACCATCAACTGAATCCGCATCGACACCGCGTTCTGCAGGAGCTGCTGCGTGATGTTGCGCGAGGTGCTGAGAAAGGCGATCAGCGCGAAGATCAGCAGTTGCAGGATGGCGAGGAAGATGATCCCGTTGACCGTCGTGAAGACCGGGGTCTTCCATGGTCCAAAGTCGAACCGGATAGCGTCGGCGACGGTGGTTGGATGGTTGTGGACCTCGATGCCCAGCACGACCGCGTTGACGAGCAGCTTCGAGGTATAGGCGGATATCGCAGGGATGACGCCGGCGACGACGGTCACTGCGAACAGGCCGGCCGTGACGCCGGGGCTGGCGTCCCAGACCAGCCCAATCACCCTGGGGAGCGCGGCTGCGGTGCCCCGGACCGCCTGCTTGAGATTGCGCCAGCGACTACGCAGGTCCTTCGGACCCTGTGGCTCCTGGGGCTCCTCGATCACCGGGTCGCCGGTCAGGCCGCTATTTGCCGGACCGCTTTCGGGATTCCCGCGGCGCCGGCGGCCCCACATCCAGAACATCGACGGGCCGCCGTGATCCGGCGGCATCATTCCCACGGCGCTACCCTACCGTACAGCGCGCGGAGATTCTCTTCTGAATCGTGAATGAGTCAGGCCTGGTCCACGACGGCGATGGCCTCGACTTCGATCAGGTAGCCGGGCTCCGCCAGGGCCTGCACGCCGACCAGCGTCGACGCCGGCAAGGCCGCTGGGCCGAAAACCGTCGACCGCGCTTCAGCCAGCAGGGGTCTGACCTCGGGCCGGTAGCCGACAACATAGGTAGTGAGCTTGACCACGTCCGCTGGTTTTGCGCCGGCGCCCTCGAGCGCGGCGCGCAGATTGGCGTACACCTGCCGAGCCTGGCCCGCGAGATCGCCGGGTGCGATCAGCTTGCCATCGGCATCCATCGAGACCTGCCCGGAGACGAAGACCATCCGGCGTCCGGTGGCCACGAGGACCTGCGTGTAGGCAGCCGGTTTGAACAGTCCCTCCGGCGCCAGACGCTGTACGCCCATCCACCAATCTTAGGTTTCCCTCACCTTCGGCTCAGAAAGGACTCATCTCGACGAGGTTCAATCGGTGGACTGCCATGTACTGGAGGGTCTCATGATCAATCGACCGCTACGGGCTCGCGAGGAAGCCGTAAGCCCGACCGACACCGCGCGCGAGCTCGCCGCCCGAGTCCCGGCGCCCATCGAGCAGATCCTGTTCGAGGTCAAGCGCCTGATCGTCGGCCAGGACCGGCTGCTCGAGCGTTTGCTGATCGCGCTGCTGTCCGGCGGCCACGTCCTGCTCGAAGGGGTGCCCGGTCTCGCCAAGACCGTCACGGTCAAGGCCTTTGCCCAGGTGATCGGCGGCGCAGCCGGCCGAATCCAGTTCACCCCCGACCTCGTTCCGGCCGACCTCATCGGCACGCGCATTTACAACCCCGGTCGCGGCGACTTCTCGACCGAGCTGGGCCCGGTGTTCTGCAATCTCCTGCTTGCCGACGAGATCAACCGCGCTCCCGCCAAGGTGCAGTCGGCACTGCTCGAGGCGATGCAGGAACGGCAGGTAACGATTGGCAAGGACACCCATCCGCTCCCGGACCCGTTCGTGGTCCTGGCGACCGAGAACCCCATCGAGACCGACGGGACCTACCCGCTCCCCGAGGCGCAGCTCGACCGCTTCATGTTGAAGGTGCTGGTCGACTACCCCTCCTTCCAGGAGGAGGTCGTCGTCGTCGAGCGGATTACCGGCCCGGCGATCGAGCTCCGGCAGGTGGTGACGGTGGACCAGCTCAAGGAGATGCAGCGGGCGGTGGCCGAGGTGTATGTCGATCCCGCGGTCCGGACCTATGCGGCGACGCTCGCCTATGCGAGCCGCCCGGGGAAGGTCAAGGGCCTCGAAGACCTCGCGCCGGCGATCGCCTACGGCGCCAGCCCACGCGCGTCGATCAACCTGGTGTCCGCGGGCCGCGCGCTGGCGTTCATGCGGGGACGTTCGTACGTTCTCCCGCACGACCTGAGCGAAGTTGCGCCCGAAGTGATCCGGCACCGGCTCGTCCTGACCTATGAAGGGATCGCCGCCGGTGTCAATGCCGAGACGATCGTCAAGCGTGTGCTCGACCGATTCCCGCCACCGCGGATCGATCTCGGAGACCGGGTTGCCTCCTGACGTCGTCACCGGCGGCGTCGCCGTCGACCAGTTGCTGCGCCGCTCGCGGTGGCCGGTGCTTCGACGCCTGGGATTCCATCCGGGGGGCGATGAACGCTCCAGCTTGCGCGGCGCCGGTCTGGAGTACAGCGACGTGCGCGAGTACCAGGCGGGCGACGATCCCCGCACCATCGAATGGAACATCACGGCGCGTTCGGACCGGCCCTACGTCCGGGAGTCGCTCCCCGACCGGGGCCTCGATGCCTGGCTGCTGGTCGACATCACGCGTTCGCTCGACTGGGGGACGGCGCGCTGCCTCAAGCGGCAGCTGGCGATCGAATTCTCGGCGGTCGTCGGGCAGCTGCTGATCGGCCGCGGCAACCGCGTGGGCGCGCTGCTGTTCGACGACCGTGTCCGCTCGATCATCCCGCCCTCAGCGGGCCGCACCGCGCTGCTGCAGTTGATCGCGCGAATGGAGCGCACGGCCGCGGGCCAAGAATTTCCCTCCCCCTCCGGGGGAGGGCAGGGTGGGGGCGTAACCGACCTGAGCCGGGCGCTGACGGAGGCGGGCCGGCTTATCCGCCGCCCTTCGATGATGGTTCTCATCAGCGATTTCATGACGCCTGGTGGCTGGCAGAAACCGCTGAGCGCGCTGGCGATCCGCCACGAGGTCGTCGCCGTCTGGATCACGGATCCACGCGAGGGTGAGATTCCCGACGTCGGGGTCGTCACCTTCGAGGAGCCGGAAAGCGGCGAGCAGATCCTGGTCGACACGCGGAGTTCGCATCTGCGGGCCCGCTTCCAGGAGGCGGCGACGGCACAGCGCGAGACGATCCGCGCCGATCTCCTTCGGGCTCGGGCGGCGGTCGCCGAGATGACCACCGCCGCGGAGGTGGTGCCCCAACTGGTGGCGTTCATCAAACAACGGGAGGCGCAGCGCGGCCATCGGCTGGCGCGGGCGAGCGCATGAGCTTCCAGTCTCCCTGGTTACTGCTCGGCCTGCTGGCGATCCCGCTGCTGGTCGGCTTCTACATCACGAGCCAGCAGCGCCGCCGTGCCTATGCGGTGCGCTTCACCAACCTGACGCTGCTCAACCAGGTGATGGGCAAGGGGCCGGGCTTCCGCCGTCATCTCCCCGCGATCCTCTTCATCGCGGGCGTGGCCGGCTTGCTGTTCTCGATGGCACGCCCCCAGGCGACGATCCGCGTGCCGAAGGGTCAGACGAGCGTGATGCTCGCGGTTGACGTCTCGGGATCGATGGCGGCAACCGACGTGCAGCCCACCCGCATCCAGGCGGCGATCGCTGCCGGCCGCACGCTGATCGACAAGCTGCCGAGCAACGCGCAGGTCGGTCTCGTCATCTTCAACGCCCGAGCCGAGGTGGTCGCACCGCTCACCACGGACAAGGCCTCGGTGAAAGATGCGCTGGGCTCACTCGTCCCGGGCGGGGGAACGGCGATTGGTGACGCGATCCAGGTCGCCGTCGCGCAGCTCGCCAGCATCGCGGACGCCAACGGCCCGAAGTCCCAGAACTATGCCATGGTCGTCCTGTTGACCGACGGGACCTCGAATACCGGGATCGATCCGGCGACCGCCGCGGCCAATGCGGCGCAAGCCAAGATCCCGATCCAAACGGTCGGCGTCGGGCAGCGGAACCAGACGACCATGGTGCAAGGCCGGGTTGTCGATGGCGTGGACGAGCAGGCGCTCCAGCAGATCAGCAGCGCGACAGGCGGCCACTACTATTACGCGGCCGACGAGGCCCAGTTGAGCAAGATCTACAGCGACCTCGGGTCACGGATCGGCTGGGTCACCACCAAGCTCGATCTCACCGTACCGCTGATGGCACTGGGCACCATCATCCTGGTCGCCGGCGGGCTCTTCAGCCTCCGCTGGTTCCGGCTCCTGCCTTAGCGGCGCGAACCCCGGGTAGATGCCGCTCAGCCGGTCCCGTGTAGACCTGGCGTGGTCGCATGATCTTCTGTTCGGGATCGAGCAGGCCTTCCTGCCACTGCGCCAGCCAGCCGGGCGTCCGCCCGATGGCAAACAGGACCGGGAACATCTCCACGGGAAAACCGATCGCGGCGTAGATGATCCCGGAGTAGAAGTCGACGTTGGGATAAAGGCGGTGCTTGACAAAGTAGTCGTCCGCGAGGGCCACCCGTTCGAGTTCTAGCGCGATGTCGAGCAGCGGGCTCCGACCGGTCACCGCCAGCACGTCGTCGGCCACCTTCTTGATGATCTGCGCCCTGGGATCGTAATTCTTGTAGACGCGGTGGCCGAAGCCCATCATGCGCAGCTCACCGGTGCGGACCCGCTTGACGTATTCGGGAACGCGGCTGACCGACCCGATCTCCTTCAGCATTCGCAGCACCTGCTCGTTGGCGCCGCCGTGGAGCGGGCCGTACAGGGCCGCAGCCGCCGCGGCGGTGGCCGAGAATGGGTCGGCGTGCGAGCTGCCGACAGCCCGCATCACATTGGTCGAACAATTCTGCTCGTGGTCCGCGTGCAGGATGAGTAGCACGTCGAGCGCCCGCTCGAGGACTGGGTTGGGTTCGTATTTCAGCTCGGTAGCCTTCCACATCATGTTCAGGAAATTGCCGGCATAGGAGAGGTCATTGTCCGGGTAGGCATAGGGCATGCCGACGGCGTGGCGAGCCGCGAAGGCGGCCAGCGTCGGCATCTTCGCGATCAGCCGGAGGATCTGCAGCCGGCGGCTCTCCACGTTGAAGATGTCCTTCGCGTCAGGGTAGAAGGTCGAAAGCGCGCCGACGGTGCCGACGAGGATGCCCATCGGATGGGCATCGTGATGGAAGCCGTCGATCAGCTTCTTGATGTTCTCGTGGAGGAGCGTGTGATGGGTGATGGCGTCCACCCATTGGCGATGCTGGGTGGGATCAGGCAGCTCGCCGTGTATCAGGAGGTAGGCGACCTCGAGGAAGCTGCTGCGTTCAGCCAGCTCCTCGACCGGATAGCCGCGATAGCGGAGGATGCTGCGCTCGCCATCGATGAAGGTGATCGCGCTCCGACAACTCGCCGTGTTGAGGAAGGCGGGATCATAGCTGAGCAAGCCCGAGCCGGACCCATCGGAGGTGATCTTCTGAAGGTCGGTAGCGGCGATCGCACCGTCGCGGATCGGGACCTCGTAGCGACGACCGGTTCGGTTGTCCGTGATGGTCAGCGTCTCTTCTGCCATGGCTCACGGACATTATCGGCGTCGGCGTCT
>DATNNA010000076.1:0-13140 GCA_035602075.1 Binatus sp. (SeqCode)
AGCGTATCGGTCAGTTGAGCGCCGTCGTTTCCTGAGAACTCGCCCTCTTGCTGGATCTGGGAAAGCTGATCGCCGATCTGCCCTTCAACCTCGCGAACGGCCGACTGAGCCGCCGGCCCGTCGTCCCTGGCTTCCTGGTTCGCCTGATGGACCCGAGACGTGATGTCTCGGAGCAGTGTTCCCACCACACCGGCGGCGACATCCTTGTGTCCAACCAGCCGGCGCAATTGCGTGGCGCGCTCAGCCGCGAAGTTGGCATAGAGCATGGCCCGCTGCGCGGCGGTGCTGGCAAACTGGACCTGCACCGCTTCTCGCATGTTGCGGACCGGATAGAGCGGTGAGTCCGGGAGCGCCGACGGCGCTGCCAGCGCAGAGGTGGTCCCCAGCGCCATCAGCATCATGGCGAAGGCGAGGCCCGCCATCGGGCGCCGCCAGAGGCCAAACTTCGGCGTGGTCGACCGCGCGCCGACCTCACGTTCACGCGTGGGCACGCGCCGCAGGGCGACTCGGATGCGTTCGACACTGGCGGGGGAGGGCGAGATGCGGCTGACCTGACGCAGTTGCAGGGCCACCTGCAGCATCGGTTGCAGGCTGGAATCGCTCGCCTGGACGGGCGCGCCACTGACAATTTGTGCGAGGTAGGTTTCGAGGACGTCCTCGGCCTTACGCATGCTCGTCAACTCCTGGGGTCAAGATTTTCGCGAGGTTAGCAAGGGCACGATGCTGCAGGGCTTTGATCGAGCCCACGTTCTTGCCCATCACCTTGCTCGTCTCTTCGAGGTCGAGGCCGAGCACCAATCTGTTCAGCACCACGTCTCGTTGATCCTCCGTGAGTTGAGACAGGGCATCGGAAATCTCGTCGAGACGAATCCGTTGATCGATCGCGTCCAGCGGATCGGCGACGCCAGTCGACGGGACATCACTGGTTTTGAGCTCCGGATGGCGGTACTGAGACCGGAACCGGTCCATGACTTTGCCGTGTGCGATCTTGAGCAGCCATCCGATGAATTCACCTTCAGTCCGTCCGCGAAAACGTTCGATGGCCTGGAGTGCTGCGAGGTAAACCTCTTGGAGGAGGTCCTCAGCAGCGGCCTGCTCACCAACACGGCCGAGGAGATAGCCAAAGACCCGTCGGTACGTGGCTTCATAGAGCTGGGCAAAAGCGTTCCGATCTTGCCGGCGAGCCCGGTCGAGCCATTCGACATACCGCGAGGCAGTGTTTTCATCTGGCAATGAGTTCGGCATTTAGAGAGTCGTCACATCCGCCCCTGGAGATACGGGCTGAACGAAACGGTCACGACCTTTTAACGTGGCGGTGGCCCGGACGCTTCGGGTCCAACTCAACCAGGATCGGCCGTATCCCGCAAGGCAGTCCCTACGACTCAACAGGCATGAACCTTTTGAAGCGCGCGACGCTCGTAACGTTAGTTGCCGGTTCGGGCCTCCTCATTGCCACGGCCGGTGCGGCGGCGGCGGCGGCGACCACGACTCCCGCTGATGGCATCGGCCAGCACGGCGTTCTTGGCGATTCCCAGGTCGATCAGACCGGTGAACAGGGCGCCAAGGAAAACGACCAGGCCGGCGAACAGGGCCAGAAGCAAAACGAGCAGACCGGCGACCAGGGCTCGAAGACGAACGACCAGAGCGGCGTTCAGGGCGAGTCCCAGCTTGAGCAGACCGGCGACCAGGGCCGTTCGGGCGAATAAGCCCAGCCCTAACTAAGCAATGTTTGAAGGCCGCCTCGTCAGGCGGCCTTCTGTCGTCAATAGAGTTCCTGGCCGGTGGTATCAGCGATCAGATAGAAGAAGCCACCAGTAGAACCGGTGAGTGCCGCGATCGCGGGCGTCACCGGCGTCATCTTGTAAACCGCCCGCACCTGAATCGCGGCGTTAGGATTCGACGCCGGTCGGCTGCCCCAGGTCCCGTAGGTACATGAGCCGTTGTTCAACGCGCACGTCCGTACCGCGAAGCAAGCGACCCGGCTTCCGCTGAAAACGCTCGGAGGGCAACCCGAAGGATCGCCGCACAGGTGGGAGGGCGCGTTGGGGTCACAGTCGTTGGTCCCTCCCGGCCCGGCGTCGCCCCAGCTCGCGATGTCATTCGGGATCGCGCTGTTGGGTTCGCTACGAACGGCGGACCCGATGTCGGTCACCTGGGCGACGATCGCAGTCCGCACGCCGGCGCGGCTCGCGCCCGTGACCTCGATGTCGAGGTAAAACGCGCGACCGAGATCCGCCGCACCAAGCATCAGCAGAACCAGGACCGGCGCCACGATCGCCATCTCGACCATGGCCTGGCCTAACGCTCTGCGACGCCTCGGGTGCCTCCTCATTGCTCCAGCCTCACGCTGCCGGCGATCTGCTGGCCGCCGGCCGGCGTGCCGATGTTGGCGAAGGTCGTGTTCACGAGCGTGTAGTCGCCGCAATGGTCGCCGTCATCGAGATAGATGAGCACGTTGACGGACGATCCGGGCGGCGTGGGGAAGGTGTAGATCAGCGTGGCGGTGTTGCCACCGTTGTTGGTCCAGTTGCTCTGCGCGCCGGGGATGTTTGACTCATGGCCCCACGTCCAGTTGCCATCGATCTCGAAGCTCGTGCCGTTAGTGAACTTGTAGGTCCAGTCCGGCAGCCCCTTGGCGTCGGTGGCCGTTGTGTAGTTGTTCGCTCCCGGCTGCGACGTGCTCGGGTAAGCCGACGCCGAGGCGACGTCGCTCGGTCCGGCGCCGTTCGGGTTCGGCGGCAGCGGGTCGTTCGGGCCCGGGGTCACCTGCCAGATGCCCTTGGAGAAGAACTGCGGGTTGCCGTTGTTGATCCGCACATAGGCGTCGTAGGCGTTGAGTGCCCACTCGTCTTGGTACTGGACGACGAGTTGTTCCGTGCTCGGCGTCGGACCCGCCCGAAGCGTGATGCCTCCGGGCGGAATGATCTGGTTCTCCGCATTCCCGGTTGCGATGATCGGGCTGCTGGCGCCGAACCCCTTGGAGAAGTCGATCGCCTTCCCGGAGGTGCCGAAGGTCGTGAAGCTGTAGGCCAGCACCTGGCCGGTCAAGGCCGGCGTGCTCTGGCCAAGTCCAGGATTGATTTCCACGCCGCCCGCCGTCTGGGACGGGGCCTGATAGACGATGCCGGTGAAGCCGCTACCGCTGCCGCCGCCGTCGAGGTGGATGAAGTTCGGGTTCTCCATGTCGAAGAGAAGCGGCACACCCGCCGTACCCTGGGCGGCACCCAGCCCTGGCGCGGAGAGGTTGATACTGCTCACCTCGTGGGTGGAAACGAAGCCGGCAGACGCCGGTTCGAACCGGAAGCTCACACCGCTCCCGGTAACGATCGTGTTATCCCCGCCACCGCCCTGAACGCTGTTCCCGGTGCAGGCGGAGCCGGTGCCGGTCGTCCCGGCCGTGTAGGCGTTATTCCCATGGCCGATCCAGATGCCAGCCGTGAGGTTCGGGCAGCTTCCGCCGCACAAGTCGAAATCGGTGGCGGTCTCGCGCCCGTGGCTGATCAGGCTGGGTGGAACTGTGCCCGTGATGTCGTAGACGCCCGCCTCGAAGTCATATTTACCGTGGTTGATCACGATGTAGCTGTACCGGCCGGGCAGAATCGTGTAGGGCTCGGCGGCCGTTCCATTGCAGGCGGAGTTGGAGGGCCGAACCGGGCCACCGTTCAGCACCAACGAACCGCAATCGGGCCCGGTGAAGTTGAAGGTGGCCGTCCACCCGCGCGGCGAATAGCCTGTCTCGTTGCCGGCGACGGATGAAAGGCCGGTCTGTGAGCCGGCGCCGCAGCCGGTATATCCGTTGGGACTGCCGGCGGAAAAGGCAGTGCAGAACAGGGGAGAGCCCGACGCGATGGCGAAGCCCTGGCTGCCCACCGCACTGCCAGCGGGACACGTCGCGCCGTTGTATGGGTCACAGAACGTGGTGGCGTCCTGAATCAGCATCGGGCCATTCGACTGCACGGCCGTCACGTCGCCATAGTTGTTGGCCCTGCCATCGATGCCGGCAATCAGAGGTCGTGTCCCCGGGCGCGACCAGAACGTTGGACAGTTCCCACCGACGCACGAGAGCTGGCTTCGGCTGGGCGCGGCTCCGGCGTTGAAACACTGCGGTCCGGCGCAATTCCATCCTGGCTCGTAGAGATAGAGCGCGGTCGGTGGCGGCACGTTGTACGAGTTCTGGGGCGGTTGCGCATAAGCCACCGCAAGGGTCGTGCTGTAGGTGATGGGCACGCCCAGCACGCCCATCAGGTAGTTCTCGATTTTCTCGGTGATGATGACCTGCAGGCAGTTGTAGGGCGCGGCCTGGCAAGCGCGGCTCATCGCACCGGTCGGGGGTGAGTGGACCGTCACGCGGGTCTGGAACGACGTCGAGCCGCAGCTGCCGCCTGCGTACCAGCTGGCACTGAAGCTCGTGCCGTTGCCGTTGGTACAGGCGCCGTCGAAGGCCGTCGGGAAGCCATTGGCGTAGGCAAGATCATGCGCAGCCTTCACGGCGGGGTCATTGAACGACGTAGGCGGGCCGGTTAAGAAGGTGCTGGCGTTGGCCAGCTGCTTGGCCGCGGCCAGGGCGGCCGCATCCGTCGCATTCTGGGCGCGGCGGTTCACCAGGTAGACATGGCCACCGTCGATCGCGAGACCGGCAAAAGCGATCAGCACGATGAACGTCAGGGCGACGATGACGGCCGTTTGGCCGGCCTGGCGTCGCCGCCGCAGGTCAGAAAGAATCTGATGGTTCATCTCAATACTCCGTTTGCACCACGCTCACGGTCTTGATGACGAAGACGGGGATGAAATCGGCGACGATCGAGATCCAGGGCTTGAATCCGTACTGCACCTCGATCGCAACGTCACGAACCTGGTTGGCCGGAGCGCGCGGGCCACCGCTGCCTGTGCACAGGCCGGCTGCGTCCGGCGGCCGGCCGGTACTGACCGCCGGCCAGATGTAGACATATCCTTGGCCCGCAGGCGGCGTGGTCGGACCGTTCGCGCCACCGGTATTTGGGTTCGCGTTCCCGACCACCGAGTTGGGATCGGCGCTCAGATTGAAGCCCTGGGCTGCCGCCTCAACCTTCTGGAAGACCTGGCAGTCGGTGCCCTCCTGGTCTTTGAGTGAGAGCGTCCGCGCGCCCGCGCGAGCGGCGGCCGAGATCGCGGAGTACGTATACACGATTCGGGCGAAATCCACGGTCAGGGCGATGATCAGCAGCAGCAAAGGCGCGACCAGTGTGAATTCGACCAGCGACTGTGCGCGACTTTTTGAGCGCTTTCGCTCGTAAAGCATTCGTCCCTCCTCACTGACACGAGTCAGTGCGTCCCACACGTGCAACGCGGAGCAGCCTCGGCAATTGGCGCCCGTCAATGACTTTCGTCCGATTCGCGACCGTGGTGACGTCGCTGCGATCGAGCCCTGACGTAAACGTTGCCACCGTTTCAACGCTGGCCTGCGATGTAAACCGCGTCATCGTGGCGGCGCCAATTCCGCTGGCGCCGCCCGCGATCACGACTCGCCTCCCCGCCAGTCCTCGCACCGGCCGACGATATTGAGGTTTCCGCCTACGGCAGCAGGTGCAGCGGACCGCCCTTGAGGCCGACGGCCACGGTCACCGTGTCGACCGCGACCGTGTTGGCACCGGTGACGTACTGCATGCTCCACCAGTCAGCCCCGGGCGCGGGGTTGTAGTTGCCCGGCACGGGGATTTCGACGTGGATCCATTCGCTGTTGGCCGAGATGCCGCGGGACGTATCCGTGGCCACAAACGTCGCCGTGGTATTTCCGCCGGCGGCGCTCGAGATGACGGTGTAGCTCCCACTTGCCAGGTTGGAGCGCTGCACGCCGAGGTTGTAGACGTTGACACCGCCCGGGAAAACGTTGTTGCCGCTCGGGTCGTTGATGTTGATCCGCACGAAGCCGCTAGTGCTGGCGACGTCACCTGGGTCCCAGAGATCGACGCTAACGGTGAGCCCGGCATAGTCCGGGGTGAGCCGGAACAGCTGCATGGAGAAGCTACCGCCTGGGCCAGCATCAAACGGGGTGAAGAAGGCCATGTCGTCCCAGGCTGAGACGGCGCAAGTGGCGCAGGTGCTGCCGTTGGGGTTGACTGCGCTTACCGCATACCCCTTGTGCCCGGTCTGCCGGTTGTTCGTCAGGGTGCCATTGTTGTCCAACGCATCCACCCGCAGGCGGTATTGGCCGGGCAGCAGGACCCCGCCGGCCAGGTAGGGGTTCGGGAACGTCTGTAACGAAACCAGCTGGTTGTCGGAGGCACCAGCGTAGGTGGCAACGTCCACCCAGTTGTGGTAGATGAACATGTTGGACGGTGCCGTGCCGGTGTAAAGCTGCGTGACCGTCTGGTTGATGGTCGGTCCGCCCATCACCTTGTATTGATTGGCCGGCTGGCTCCAGTTGCGGGCGTCGATCGGATAGACGGTCATCTGCGAGATCATCTGGTCGCTGGCCCGGATGAACACGTTGTTGACGCGGAAGAGGGTGTAGCGCATCGCGGTGTAGCGCGTCGCGTCGACGGGATCGAATGGGCCTCCGTCGTCCTCGTGGAACCATTGGAAACCACCGACCGAGCAGGTCCGTGCCGCCGGGTTGGAATTGTTGTTGTCGCAGAAGTTCGCGCTGCCGTTGGTCCCGTCCGGCGCAAAGGCCGCGTTGTAGACCTCAACCTTGCCGCCGGAGCTCGGGATCGTGATCCGGTAGTTGTAGCCGCCCAGGTCCCGCAGGGTCGCATAGCGCGGCTCCGAACCATTGTTGTAGCTGATCTGGTGTTTGTCGTCCGATACTCCATAGCCACCGCCCAGAGGGTTCGGTGTGTAGGCATCACCCTGGCTGCGGTCCGTGGCCCAGCCTTCCTCGCGCATGAAGGCGAAGCGGGTGCGACCAAGCTCTCCCAGCGACGAGCCGACCTGGCTGCCGGGTTGGCCGAGGGAGATGGGTGGGAGATAGGCCGCGATGGCGGTCCGTGCCACGCGGTAGGTCGAGAATCCGAAGAGCTGCATGAAGAACACGGGGGCGTTCCGCGAGACCGTGACCTTCAGCTGGTTCGGGTGGCCCGGAACCAGCGCCGGGGTCACCGTGACGGCATTGGCGGCATCAGCCGGATCGAAGGCATTCCGTTTGGCCTCATCGACGGCGCGGTCCGTGGCATCGTTGCGTGAGCCGACGGGGACCGCCGAGGCGGGAGCGAACTGGTCGGGCATGAACACCACGCCCGAAAGCGCGGCCGCCGCGGCCGCCCGCTCGGCGGCGATGCTGTACATGTAGCCGACCGCCAGGTCGACCGCGATGCCGACGCCGCCGATGAGAAGCGTGCCCGTCAGCGCGAGCAGGACGATCGCCTGCCCGCCTTGCTTCTTCAGCCGCCGCAGCACGCCCGTGGACTGGTTACGCCGCTGGTGTTTTTGTTTCATATGAGTAATGGGGCCGCCTTCATGACTGCGTAATCGACGAGCTGCATGTTGCTCGGGAAAATGCCGGCTGGGGGTGAGTACGTCCAGAGAATTCGAACGCCGATCGAGGTTTCGTTGGGCGGCGTCTGCTGGCGGTTCTGGACCGGAAACGTCTGGGTGCCCTGCGAGATCCCGCCGCCTGCTGAGATGAAGTACTGATCGATCGGGTCGCCCGCCTGGTAGCTGCCGTCGGCGCGTGTGGGCGCGTAGATGTCGATTTCGGTTGGCGTCGCCGACGTCAGGCCCTTGGCGACGGCAAGGACGTTGCGGACGATTTGGTTGTCAACCGCGGTCGTGGTGAGGCCGGTCGTCTGCGAGCCGCCAATTTCCGCGGCGAGGCGGGCCCCCTGGCGAACGGCATAGCCGGCGGTGATCTTGTCCGAGATCATCACGCTGGCATCGAAGCCGCCCATCAAGAGAAAGACGAGCACCGGGATGACGACGGCCATCTCGGCAAGCGACTGCCCGCGCTTGCGCTTCATGAGTCGGCGTGAATGCACTTTCATTTCAGTAGCTCTGCGGTTCGATCCGGACATAGGAGACGGCGGTCGTCCTGAGCGGCCCCAGCGGGGCGAAGAACCCGGCTTTCCAGGTATAGGTGTACTTGACGGTGACGCCGATGAAGTCGCTGGTGCCGTTCCCCACGTTGCGGGTCGAAGCTGGCCATGGGGTGCCGCCCATCGGCGTGCCGTCCAACGCATACCTGTTGGTCTTCGCGAGATCCTGCGTCAGGTTGCCGTTGCCGTCCTGGTTGAGCTTGTAGATGTCAACCTCGTCGACCGTGAACAGCTGGGTGCCGGTGACAATGTTGCGGACCGTCGCCAGCACCTGGCTGTCGGTAGTGGAGATGTTGCCGAGCGTGGCGGCGACCCGCGAACCTTCGGCGCTGCCGTAGCGGGCGGTGCCGACACTGAACATCAGGAGCGCCCCGTCGAGCACGCCCATGATGAGAACCATCAACACGGGAACGACCAGGGCGAACTCGGTCAGGGTTTGGCCGCGTCTGAGCACGCGCTTCCCTGAAGACCTTGCGGCTTCCATAACCTTGCAACGCAGGGCCCTGAGTCGGCATTCGCCAAAGCAAGGAAGCGCACGGGTTTGTGCCAGCTCCGAGAAGGGTCCGCGAAGGCGCCGTACCCGAACGTTGGCCGCGCTACAATCGGCCCCAGCTTGAACGTGTCCAGGCCGTTGCAACGGCTTCATCCGGCCGTGATCTTCCTCATCGGATTCCTCTCCGCGTGTTCAGCGCCTTCCGCGGGCACGACTTCGCCGACCACCAATGCCTCGGCCTCCGCTTCGCCGACGCCCGGGCCGGTTTCGGGATATCGCGTGGTCTTCACGGCCTCCACGCCCAGCGCCAGTCAGATCTTTCTCTACGATTCCGCCAGCAGCACGCCGCAGCAGCTCGTGGCGCTGGGCAGCGGAGCATCCCCCGAAGCTCGTTTTGTCTCACCCCAGAAGATCGCGTACCTGGACAACTCCAATCCGCGATCGACCAAAATCGTCAGCCTCGAGCTCGGCACGCGCGCGACCTCGACCGACGTCACCGTCAATGGCTTCGTGCCGGCCTTTGCCTACAGCCACGATGGCTCGATGCTCGCCTATCTCTTGCACGACACCTCGGGCTCGGGCAAACCCTCGCTCCACGTCCGCCGTGGGGGACAGGAAATGACGCTCAGCCTCAACGCGATTCCCGGTCGTGGCAGCGGCCGCGATGACGAGGTGAGGCTCGAGTATGCCCCCGACGACAAGTACCTGCTGATGGTCGACACCTACGTCGGCAATCAGGGCCAGGCGCCAGAGACCGGTCAGTTCCTGGTCCTGCGCGCCGCCGACAATACCGTCGCCTTCGTGCCGCCCTCGGGGGTCAGTTCCAACGCGACGATGGCGACCTGGGCGCGGCACAAAGATCGGTTGTACTACCGCGACGCGGTGGGGGTGCGCACCTGGGATGCCGGTGTGACCAGCGTCGGCACACTGGCGACGGCGCTCCACTGGTACGACCCGGCCGCCTCAGCCGACGATCAGTGGCTCGCCTATACCGGCATCGACAGCCGATCTGTGCCACATGTCCAGCTTTACGACCTGCAGAACAGCCAGGTGGTGGCGACCGCGTCGGCGGCCCGCTCGCACCCAATCTTTATCGCCGGCGACACCATCTGGTACCTCGAGGAACAGGCCTGCGCGAGCGAGTGTCTGGGCGGGCCATCGCAGACCTCGGGAAAGGTGCTCGCCTACAGCCTGAAGAGCAAGAGCGAGAGCGCCCTACCCTTCAGCGACGTCCATACCCTCTCGCAGCTGTCGGTCTTATCGAGTTAGCTCAGCCCTCCATCAGCTGCCGCAGCACCATCGGGAGGACGCCGCCGTGGCGCAGGTACTGGACATCCGTCTGGTTGTCGAGCCGGCAGACGACGGCGAACCGCTGCGGGCCGCCCGAGGCGCCGGCCGCTTCGACCTCGATCCGCTGCCCGGGTTGCAGCCCCGCCGCCAGTCCGCGAATCGTAAAAGCCTCGGTGCCGTTCAGGCCGAGCGAGCGAAGCGATTCTCCCGGCAGGAACTCGAGTGGCAGAATCCCCATGCCGACCAGATTGCTGCGGTGGATGCGCTCGAAGCTTTCGGCGAGTACCGCGCGAATGCCGAGCAGGAGCGGTCCTTTGGCGGCCCAATCGCGCGAGCTGCCGGACCCGTACTCCTTGCCGGCGATCGCGACCAGCGGCACGCCCTCGGCACGGTAGCGCTCGGAGGCGTCGAAAATCGTCATCTCCTTCGCGTCTGGCAGGTGCGTCGTCCAGTAGCCCTCGCGCGCCGTGAGCTGATTGCGCAACCGGATGTTGCCGAAGGTGCCGCGGACCAGGACCTCGTGGTTGCCGCGCCGGGCTCCATAGCTGTTGAACTCGCTGCGCTCCACGCCATGCTCGATCAGGTAGCGTCCGGCGGGGCTGTCCGGCGGAATGCTCCCGGCGGGCGAGATGTGGTCGGTCGTGATCGAATCCCCCAGGATGACGAGGGCTCGCGCCCCGACGATGTCGGTCAGCGGGGCGGGCTCGGCGCTCATCCCTTCGAAGAAGGGAGGCTCGCGGACGTAGGTCGACTTGGGGTCCCAGTCGTAGCTTGGCCCGGTCGGCGCCGACATGCGCTGCCAGTTCTCATCGCCATCGAAGATGCGCTCGTACTCGCGGGTGAACATCTCGACTTTCAGCGAGGTCCGGATCGCCTCGTTGACCTCCTCGGCGGTGGGCCAGAGCTCTCGCAGGAAGACGTCCTTTCCGTTCTTGTCTTTTCCGAGTGGGTCGGTCGCCAGGTTGCGCCGGATATCCCCGGCGAGCGCGTACGCGACGACCAGCGGCGGTGAGGCGAGATAACTCGCGCGAACGAGCGGATGGATGCGGCCCTCGAAGTTGCGGTTGCCACTCAGCACCGCGACGACGTTGAGTTTTTCCTTCTCGACGGCGGCCTCCACCTCCGCACTGGCCAGTGGGCCGCTGTTGCCGATGCAGGTCGTGCAGCCGTAGCCGACCAGGTAGAAGCCAAGCTCCTCGAGGTAGGGCATCAGGCCGGCCGCCTTGAGGTAGTCGGTGACGACGCGCGATCCCGGCGCCAGGCTGGTCTTGACGGTCGGCGACACGCGCAGCCCGCGCTCGACCGCACGCTTGGCCAGCAATCCGGCGGCCACCATCACCGAGGGGTTGGAGGTGTTGGTGCAGCTCGTGATGGCCGCGATCACCACCGAGCCGTTGCGCACCTGCTGCGCCGGACGGGCTTTGACGGCGGTGGCGTGCTGATGCTCGCCGCCGGTGTCCGCGACGCCGCCTTCGTTGTCGAAGCGGGCCACGTCATTGTTTCCCGGGTGGTCGTCCATGGCGAAGGCGGTCTTGAAGCTCTGCCAGACGTTGGGAAGCGCCACGCGATCCTGCGGGCGCTTCGGTCCGGCGACGCTCGGCTCGACGGCGTCGAGATCGAGCTCGAGGAGCTCGTCGAAGACGGGCGTGGCGGACTGGTCGGTGCGGAACATTCCCTGCTCCCGGGTGTAGCGATCGACCAGCTCGATGAGCTGGCGATCCCGCCCGGTGGTCTCGAGGTAGCGCAGCGTCTGCTGGTCGACGGGGAAGAGGGCGGCGGTGGCGCCATACTCCGGGCACATGTTGGAGAGGGTGGCACGATCCGGGACGGAAAGGCTGGAGAGACCGGCACCGCAAAACTCGACGAACTTGTTGACCACGCCGTGCGCGCGGAGCATCTCGGTTAGCGTCAAGACCAGGTCCGTCGCCGTCGCACCAGGGCGCAGCGAGCCCGTCGTGCGGACGCCGACCACGACCGGCGTCGGCAGGTAGGTCGGCTGCCCAAGCAGCGCCGCCTCCGCCTCGATGCCGCCCACGCCCCAGCCGAGCACGCCCAACCCATTGACCATGGTCGTGTGCGAGTCGGTGCCGAGCAGGGTGTCGGGCAGCGCATAGCTCCCCTTGGCATCATTCCGTACCTGGACCACGCGGCTCAGTCGCTCGAGGTTGACCTGGTGGCAGATCCCCATGCCGGGCGGGACGACGCTGAAGTTGTGAAACGCTTGCTGGGCCCAGCGCAGGATGGCGTAGCGCTCGCCGTTCCGTTCATACTCGCGCTCGATGTTGCGGGCATAGGACGCCAGCGACCCGAAGGCATCGACCTGCACCGAATGGTCGATGACGAGGTCGGCCTGGACGAGCGGGTCGATCCGGCCCGCATCCTTGCCGGCGCGCTGCATCGCCGATCGCATCGCGGCCAGGTCCAGCACCGCGGGTACGCCGGTGAAGTCCTGGAGCAACACCCGAGATGGCAGATAGGGGACCTCGGCTCCGGCGGGCGGCCGCTCCGGCCAGCGGGTGAGGGCCCGCAGACTCGTCTCACTGACACCGCCGGCGTCCTCCAGGCGCAGCAATCCCTCCAGCAGGATCTTGACCGTGATGGGTAGCCGGGCCGGATCGCCGAAGCCCGCCTCCGCCAATCGATTCAGCGAATAGTAATCAAGCGGCGTCGAGGCGAGTCGCTGACGCGCCGAGATCATTCCGTCTTGATGCTAGCAGCGTCACTCGCGATTTCCGCTGTGAAACTTGCGATGCGCCGCGCGCAGCTGCGGATTCGTCACGTGGGTGTAGATCTGCGTGGTGTTGAGATTCGCGTGCCCGAGCAACTCCTGGACGGCGCGCAAGTCGGCGCCGTTGGAGAGCAGGTCGGTGGCGAAGGAGTGCCGCAGCGTGTGCGGTGTCGCCTTGACCCCCAGCCCGGCGACCCGCACATACTTCTGTACCACGCGTTCGATCGACCGTGTCGATATCCGCATGCCGGGTCCGCCCGGCGTCTGGTCTACGGCGCCCTTCATCCGGATGAACAGCGGTTTCCAGCGATCGTGGCGTGTCTGCAGGTAGCGGGCCAGCGCATCGCACGCGGCATCGCTGAGGAAGACGACGCGCGGTTTTCGCCCTTTGCCGATGACGCCGAATTCGCGGGTCTTCAAGTTGATGTGGTCCCGATCCAGGCGCGCCAGCTCGGCGAGCCGCAATCCGGTGCTGAAGAAGGTCTCGAGCAGCGCACGGTCGCGCAGGCCCCGCAGGTCGTTGACGTCTGGGGCGGCGAGCAGCCTGCGCAGCTGGTCGGCGTCCAGGAACTTCAGGGAGCGTGAGGCGGCTTTGCCGAGCTCGATCCGGTCTGGCGCGA
>DATNNA010000077.1:0-2767 GCA_035602075.1 Binatus sp. (SeqCode)
GGCACGGCGCTGTCTTTCGAGCTCGGCCTCCTCTGGCCAGGCTTCATGGCGTTCAGCGGCAGCGTCATCGGACTCCCCTTTTCCGCTGAGGGCTTCGCCTTCTTCATCGAAGCCATCTTCCTTGGGCTCTATCTCTATGGATGGGATCGCCTTGGCCCGGTTGCCCACTGGCTAACCGGAGTGCCGATCGCGATCTCGGGCGCAGCCTCCTCCGTGTTCGTCGTCATGGTGAATGCTTGGATGAATTCGCCGACTGGCTACCAGGCCGTTGGCAATCGGATTGTTCGCGTCGATCCCCTGGCCGCCGCCTTCAACCCGTCGACACCCACCGAGGACGTCCACATGTTGGTCTCCGCTTACCTCGTCAGTGGCTTCGCGGTCGCCGCCGTCTACGCCGCCGGCTTCCTGCGCGGACACGGTGACGCCTTGCACCGCCGCGCCCTGCCGCTGGCGATGGTGATGGCGGTGGTGGCCAGCGGGCTGGCCGGGATCACGGGCGATACGAGTGCACGCTTCGTCGCTGACGATCAGCCGATCAAGTTTGCCTCTCAGGAGGGCCTCTTCCCCACCACTGCGGGTGCGCCACTCCATATCGGTGGTGTCCCGCTGCCCAACGAGCACCGCACCGTGCTGGCGATCGAGATTCCTCACCTGCTCAGCTGGTTGCTGAAGGGCGACCCGAACGCAACGATCAAAGGACTCAACGACTTTCCCCGCGAACTGTGGCCGAACATCCTCATCGTCCACTTTTCCTTCGAGATCATGGTCGGGCTCGGGCTCGCACTCGGCTTCTGTGGTGTGCTCTATTGGCTCCTCGCGCTGCGGCGACGTGGGCCACCGACGGATCGCTGGATGTTGCTGGCGCTGGTTGTGGCGGGGCCCGCCAGCGTGGTGACGATGGAAGCGGGATGGTTCGTTACCGAGTTCGGCCGCCAACCCTGGATCATTTACGGCGTCATGCGCACCTCCGCGGCCGCGACGTCCACGCCGGCCCTCGGGCCAACATTCGCCATCTTTCTCGTCCTCTACGCTGCGCTCGGTCTCACGCTGGCGCGCCTTCTGCTCCTCCTCGCCCAACGCGAACGACGGCGGGCCGCGGTTGATGGCACGAGGCCACGACCCTGATGACCGGCGTGACCCTCGCGGACGGCGTCGCCGCGATCCTCTTGCTTGCTCTCACCGCTTACGCGGTGCTGGCCGGCGCGGATTTCGGCGGCGGGGTCTGGGATCTCTTCGCGTCGGGTCCGCGGCGGAAAGCGCAGCGGACCGCGATCGCCGCCGCCATGGGTCCGGTCTGGGAAGCGAATCACGTCTGGCTGATCTTTCTCCTAGTCGGTCTGTTCACGGCCTTCCCAACCGTCTTTGCCGTGCTCAGTACCGCGCTCTTCCTGCCGTTCACGATCGCCTTGATCGGCATCATCCTGCGCGGCGCCGCCTTCACCTTCCAGGCGCACGGCGAGGAAGCAGTCGGCGAGCTCGCGCCCTGGGGTTTCATCTTCGGGGCCGCGAGCATCATCGCCCCCGCCTTTCTGGGGGCCGCCCTCGCAGCTGTCGCGATGGGTGCCGTCCGTTCTTCCGGTGCCCAAAGCGTGACCGCGGGTTGGGTCAGCTGGCTCGGCGCCGACCTGGCGCTGCTGGCGGTGGCGCTGGCCGCCTACCTTGCCGCGACCTATCTGATGGTCGAAACGGACGGCGACCCGCCGCTGCAGGCGGATTTCCGACGCCGTGCGTTCGGCGCGGCCATGGTGTCGGGAATCCTGGCGCTGGCGGGCCTCGCGCTCACCTGGCGCCAGGCGCCGCTGCTATGGTCCGCTCTCACCGGTCGCGGCCTCTGGCTGCTGATCATCGCGCTGGCGAATGGTCCGATTGCGGCGTTGGCCGTATGGCGCGGGTCGCCCAGGATCGCCCGGGTTGCGGTTGCGGCGCAGATGGTCTTCGTACTCTGGGCCTGGGCGGTGGGTCAGTGGCCGGCTCTCGTTCCGCCTGACTTCACCATTCAGGGGAGCGCGGCGCCAGAGTCCTCCCTGCGCGCGCTGGTGATCACGATCGCCGTCGGAATGGTGGTGCTCGCACCCTCGTTGTGGCTGCTGTTCCACGTGTTCAAAGGCCGCAACCCGGCCGCGACGGTCACTAACCCCAGCCCCTAATTACGTCTTGGCGGCCGCCTTGGGCAGATGCTCTTCGACCCAGCTCCGCATCGCGGGGGCAGGAAGCGCGCCCGTCACCCGAGCCACTTCCTTGCCGTGATCGATGAGGACCATGGTCGGGATACCGCGAATGCCAAACCGCCGCGCCAGGTTCGGAGCGTTATCGCTGTTGACCTTGACGAGCTTGAGCCGGCCGGGCAGATCAGTTGCAATCTGCTCGACGATGGGTGACACGATCCGGCAAGGCCCGCACCACGGAGCCCAGAAGTCCACCAACACCGGCAACGAGCTTTGCTCGACGACGGGCGGAAAATCGGCCTCGCCGCTTTCGGTCAGCCAGGGCAACGTCGCGCCACAGTTGCCACAATGCGGGACGCCGCTAGCCGCCGGTCGGACGCGGTTCGTCTTGCCGCAGTTCGAGCAGCGGACCAGGGCCGGTTCGTTCGCTGGCCCGTTCATCAGCTCGTCGCGCTTACGGTGGCCAGTTCCTCCAGGGGCGCGGCCGTCACCAACACGGCCGCCGCCCCGTCGTATCGGGCGAGCAGGTCACGGCGTTGCTCCACGAGCATCACGTCGACGCCGTGAAGACGGGCGATTTCGACCAGCTCGTCGACGACGTT
>DATNNA010000078.1:0-24997 GCA_035602075.1 Binatus sp. (SeqCode)
GGGTCGAAGTGGCTACCGCGGCCGGTCTTGATCTCTTCCAGGGCCTTGGCCAGGCCAAGAGACGGCCGGTAGATGCGGTCGGCCACCATCGCCTCGAAGGCATCGGCGACCGAGATGATGCGCGAGCCCAGCGGGATGTCCTCGCCCTTGAGGCCCTTGGGGTAGCCGGTGCCGTCGAATTTTTCATGGTGATGCCGGATCAGCGGGGCGACATGGTGCAGACCCTCGACCGGGCCGATGATGTCGGCGCCGATCTGGGGGTGCCGCCGCATCCAGGCCATTTCGTCTTCCGTCAGCGCCATCGATTGCCGGAGAATCCGATCCGGGATCCCGATCTTGCCGACGTCATGAAGGATGGCACCCAGGCGGACCGCGGCGGCCTCGTCGCGGGAAAGGCCCATCCGCTCGGCACAGGCACCCGCCAACTTGGCCAACCGCTCGGAGTGCCCACGGGTGTAGCTGTCTTTCGCCTCGATCGCGTTGGCGAGTGCCATGTTGACCTCGGTCATCAGCTTGGCCTCAACATCGCGACGGGTGACGAGTTCCTGATGGGCGGACACCGCGCGCGCCATCACCGAGCCGACTACGGCGACGACCACAAAGAGGAAGAGGCGCTGCAGGATGATGGATCGCTCGTCCGCAACGGTGGCGAGGTAGGTGCCGGCCTGGAGCGGCGCGACGGCGCCAGCCGTCAGGTAGAGCACGGCAACCAGCAAGGCGCACAGCACGGAACCGCCGGCGCCGAAGCGCAGCGCGGACACGGTGATGACGAGGAAGAAGAGGACGGCGAAGGGGCTCTCATAGCCACCCGATGCATAGGTCACCATCGTCGCTACCAGCATGTCGACACCGGTGGTCGCGTAGCTGAACGCTCTTCCCGGACGTTGATGCAGGAACAGCAGCAGCAGAGTCGTCAGGCAGACGACGCCCCAGGCCGCCAGGATGGCGTTGACCCGGCCCTGGTCATAACCCGCCGTCGGGTTGAGGTTGTTGAGGATGACGGCGAAAATCAGCAGCGTCCAGCGAAAGAGCCCGGTGAGCCGTTCATTGCTGAGGTTGATCAGACTTTCGGCCGGGTCCTGGGAGCGCTGCCGACCCTTGCGCGACGCAATACGGGCGGCGGCCATTGCCGAAATTATCGGCCCGCTCTGTAACGGAGAGCGTTACAAACCGGTCGCATTCCATGGCGCGGAATGACCAACCTCAGGCTGGCAGGCGAACGCCGAGAAAGTCTGACAGCACCTGCCTGACGTCCTGAAACCGAAGAAAGGCGGTGTCGGCCTCGGCTAACGCTCGGTCAACCGCGTCATACGCATCTTTGAGCGGACCCACCAGGTCGGTGGTCGTGACCTGGGCCCGTTCCGCTATGGCCGCGCGGAGCTGCTGGCCGATCGCCTGTGTCGACGCGCTGTAGTCCTTGGCGATGCCCTGCGCCTGCTGGAGGATCACCTGGAGGTCGTCGGGCGTGAGCGCCCGGCCGGCATATTGTTGCTTCAGCCCCACCACCTGGATTGCTACGGCGGCTGCCGCCTCGCCTGCCCGGCTCATGTCGGCGCCAATGGCCGCCAGGTGGGCGACGGCATCCAGGTTGCGGCCGGCTGCCGGGATCCCGCCCAGCAGGCGCAGCGCGGGGTCATTCCTTGACCGCCCGCCCGCGTCGCTGAAGTCCCGCTCTGCCAGCCTCAGCTGGGCCGCCGCGGCGCGAAGTTGTGCCGGATCGGCGGACTGGGCCGCCGCGCTGAAGCCGGCCTGCGCCGCCAACAGTTCCTGTCGACCGCTGTCCAGCTGCTGATAAACGGTCGTGCCCGCGTAGCCGGTGTAGCCCGCGGCCGCCAGCAGCGCGAGCACGACGATCGCGATGACCGCAAGGCGGCCGTGGTGAGACGCCATGCCCCCCACCCTACCCTCCCGCGCAAGCGGGGGAGCGAAAAGTCTTCCCGACGCCCACAAGCAGGGGGAGGGAAAACTTCCCGACGCCCCAAGCGGGGAAAAGAAAAGAGCGGGCGTCCCGGCGCCCGCTCTTTTGATTGCCTCGAGTTGCGGTTAGACCGCTGCCCGATTGCCGCTGACGAGGCGGACCACCCACAAGAGGAGGACGGCGCCGACGAATGCCGCAATGAAGCTGAAGATCAGTCCGCCGCCGCTCACGCCCAGGAGCGTCCGGATGAGCCAACCGCCGATGAACGCGCCAACGATACCGACGACGATGTCCATGAGAATGCCGTAGCCGTGGCCGCTGACGACGCGCCCGGCCAGGGCACCCGCGAGACCGCCGATGATCAAGAAGACGATGAGTTCCATGCTTGCTTCCTCCTGCGAAACGTGACTTGGTACTGACATACTTGTACCCGGTTTGTACCTAATATGTCAACCCCACTATCACAAAATGGGTGGGGTTCTAGCCAGCGAGCTGCTCTTCGAGGGTTGTCGCAGCCCGGCGTTCAGCCGGGACGCCGGAGAAGAGATCTCGCTCCAGGACCCCGGTGACCCACGGGTCAGGAAAGGCCCGAACGAACAATTCCGGCGACTTGCCGGCCACGGCGATTGAGGTGGTCACGCTGATCAGCGGGCTGGAGCTCGACAATCGGTAGTAGAGCTTGGCCGGCAGGGCCGAGGATCCACCCGCCGCGCGGCGAACGCGTGAGAAGGCCGACGTCGCGGCATCGCGGATGGCCGGCTGCGTGCCGTCGGCAACCACCACGTGCGGACGGACGCTGGCCATGACGTCAGCAAGGAGGTCCTCGAGCACGACCGCCGTCAGCTCGTGCACGCTGTAGTCCAGCAGCACCAGGTCACGCACACCCAGGCGGCGCACCGCGGGCAGGTGGTCGGCTGCGCGCCAATCGCGGGCGGCGGCACAGACCAGGGTCACATCGGTGCCCGAGGCCGCGTAGTGGGCGAAGGCGTTTCCGCAGAGGTCGGCGGCCTGGTTTGGATCCGCCACGACGCCCAGCAGTCGAAAGGGCACATCGGATAATCGAGCGCGCACGCCGATTCTTTCAAAAGGGGCCCCGCTCCGGCGTGAAAAAGCGGGGAGAAATAAAGGAGCCCCGCTCCGGCGTGAAAAAGCGGGGAGAAACGGCGGCTTGCTTAAACGGCGGCGCGCGCGCTGGAGAGCAGCCGGTCGTAGGCGTGCTTGAGCTGCGGGTAACGCAGGAAGATCAGGTGCGCGAATTCCTGGGTGAGCGCGCGTGGCGGCCGGACCAGCCGCATCCCCGCCTCGCTCAGCAAGCGGTTGCCCTTCCGCCCGTTGCAGCGCCGGCAGGCGATCACCTGGTTCTCCCAGCTATTGGCGGCACCGCCGCGGGACGTGGGAACGACATGGTCGACGGAGAGCTGCGAGGATGGCATCCCCTTACCGCAGTACTGGCAGCTGCCATCGTCGCGGAGGAGGAGATTGCGCCGGTTGGCCCGCAGCAGGCGGCGCGGGATCTGGATGTTGGAGAGCAGCCGGACGATGACAACGTCCTGACCAAAGCAACGCCGTGCCATTGCTTGCTCGACCGCCTGCCGGGCAACGTCGTCAATGAAGGTGACGCGCTGCTTCGTCAGCAGGACGACCAGCCGCCGCTTACTGATCACATTCAGCGGCTGAAGTGAGGCGTTTAGCAGTAGGACGAGTTCGAACGACCTCCTGTTGTCGGGTTTTCGCCCTCGGGCGCCACTAATATAACGGAGTTCGTTCGGGCAGTTTTCAGTCCCCGAGCCCCCACCCTACCCTCCTCGCCAAGCGGGGGAGGGAAATGGCGTTAGCTGGCGGCCTTGACCCGGCGATCGATCGGGACGTATGCAACGTCCTTCTCCCCCACGTATTCGGCCCGCGGCCGGATCAGGCGGTTGTCCGCGTACTGCTCGAGCACGTGGGCGGCCCAGCCGGCCACCCGGCTGACCGCGAAGACGGGTGTGAACATGTCGATCGGAATGCCCATCGTGAAGTAGCAGGAGGCCGAGTAGAAGTCCACGTTCGCATAGAGGTGTTTCTGCTGCATCACCACCTCCTCGAGCTTGCGTGAAATCTCGTACCAGCGAAGGTTGCCGATGTGTTCGCCGAGCTCTCGCGACATCTCTCGCAAGTGCGTCGCCCGCGGATCCTCGGTTCGGTAGACGCGGTGGCCGAAGCCCGGGATCTTCTGATGCGCCGCGAGCCGCTCGGTGACATAGGCCTCGACGTGGGACGGCTCGCCGAGTTTCTGCAGCATCTTCATCACCTGCTCGTTGGCGCCGCCGTGCAGGGGACCGGCCAGCGCGCCGATCGCGGACACCATCGCGGAGTACATGTCTGCCAGGGTCGCTGCCGTCACCCGAGCGGCGAACGTTGACGCGTTGAGCTCGTGGTCGGCGTGAAGAATCAAGGCCAGGTCCATCGCCCGGACAAAGAGCGGATCAGGCTCGGCGCCGAAGAGCATCCGCAGAAAATTCTCGGCGTGGCTCCCATCCGGCTCCGGCTCGACCGGCCGGCGGCCTCGGCGGATCTGCTCGTAGGCGGCGACGATCGTCGCCGTTTGCGCGGTCACCCGCAGGGCTTTCGCGACGTTCGCCTCGTGCGACGCGTCGTGCGCCTGGGGATCGTAGAAGGCCAGCGCCGAGAGAGCGGTGCGCAGCGCGTCCATCGGGGTGGCGCCGCGCGGAAAATCCTTCATCAACGTCAGGACCTGAGTGGGGAGCGCGCGGTGCGAAGCCAGCTGGGCGCTGAACTTGTGCAGCGCGTCGCGGGTCGGCAGCGACCCAAACCACAGCAGGTAAGTGGTCTCTTCGAAGGATGAGTTGCGGGCCAGGTCGTGGATGTCGATGCCCCGATAGGTCAGCTTGCCCTGCGCCCCAATGATGTCGCAAATCGCGGAGTTGGCCGCGATCACATCCTCGAGACCGGCCTTGGTTGTCGCCATACGAGCCAAGTATAGGAAGCGCTCCTAAACTTACTGCGCGGTGCCCGCGTGAGTTGGAAGTCAGCGGTTAAAGATTCGGGTCACGGCTACTACACGCTGCACACGCAAGAGATCGGGTCCGTCCCGGTGCGACTGTTCCTCACGCCCAACCTGCTCGACCAGGTCGAGGAGTCCATCTATCCACAGATCGTGAATGCCGCCAGCTTTCCCGGCGTCAAGCTGGTGGCGATCACGCCCGATGTTCACCACGGCTACGGCGTCCCCATCGGCACGGTGCTGCTAACAGATGCCGCCACCGGTGCCGTGGCCATGGGACCCACCGGGTTCGACATTGGTTGCGGGATGGTCTCCGCGTCGAGCGATGTGCCGGTGGGCGCGGCGACGCCAGACAATCGTTTGCGGTTCAACCGCGAGGTGACGCGCCGAGTTGCCCTGGGACCGGGCAAGGTGAGCCGCACGCGGCTCAAGAGCCTGACGCAGAACCAGTTCGAGGCGATCATTCGCGGCGGTGCCGCCTACTACGCCCAGCACTATGGCGAGCGCGTCGACCGGACACGAACCGAGCGTGACCGCCTCCCCGTCGACGATTCGTGGCAACCGCCGTGGGGCGGTCAGGGACGACCGGAGCGTGGCGTGCCGCAACTCGGCACCTTGGGTGGTGGCAACCACTTCATCGAACTCCAGGCCAACATCGGCAGCGACACGCTCTACGTTCAGCTGCACTCCGGGAGCCGCGGCTTCGGCCACGGACTGGCGACGAATTATTTTCGGCTTGCCAAAGAGGAGAACCCCGCGATCAAGGCGCTCGATCTCGGCTATTTCACGCCGGAGTCCGCACACTATGGCGACTATCTGAACGCGGTGGCGGCCGGTGGCAACTTCGCCATCGTGAACCGGCTTGTCATGTTCGAGCAGATCGCCATGGCCTTCGAGGAGGTCTTCGGCCGGCCACTATCGCTGGTCTATGAGATCAGCCACAACCTGGTCCAGCGCGAGCATCATCCCGAATTCGGTTGGGTCCACGTCCACCGCAAGGGCGCGACGCGCGCATTCCCGGCCGGGTACGAGGACCCGCAAGCGGGACATCCGATCCTGATTCCCGGCAGTAACCGGGACTCGAGCTTCATTCTCCGCGCCGCGGACCAGGCGCACCTGAGCGGCTACAGCGTCAACCACGGGTCCGGCCGCCGGATGTCACGCAACGCCGCCAAGAAAGCCTTCAAACAGGACGACGTCAATGCTGCCTACCGAGACGCAGGCATCGTGGTCAACACCGACGGTGTGGTCCCGATCGACGAGTCGAAGGATGTCTACAAGTCGTCGCGCGAGGTGGTCGAGGCCGTCACCCGAGCCGGTCTGGCCACAATCGAGCACGAGCTGCTGCCGCTCGCCTCTATCAAAGGGAACGAATAAGTCAAGGTGACAGCGAAACTATCTGCGATTGGGACAGAAGACCGCCGTCGCTGACCGTGATGGTGATCGATGGTTCCGACGTCTGAACCTCCACAGCGCCGGATGACGTCGTCCCAGGCTGCACCAGCTGCAGGGTCAACGAATTCGACGGGGCTAGGAGGCCCAGCGGCTGGGTGAAGCCCGGGGCGCGACGGATGACCGGGCAGATGATGTACGTGCCTCGAGCGGTACGCGTCACCTTTGGCGAGTCGAGAGTGAAGGTCCGGATCACGCGGTCGATCCGGCCCGTGTTGAACTCGGTGTAGTAGAGGTTGTCGGCGTAGTCGAGGGCGATTCCTTGTGGCTGCTGGATACCGGTGATGACGTTGACCTGATGCCCCTGGCCGTCGAGCTCGTGGATCGCGTTATCCCCGAGCGTATTCACGAAGATGTGGCCACCGCGGCCGACCAGCACGTCGTCGGGGGTTGGCAGCGTTGCGAAGCGACGCCGCGCCGGATCGAGCACCCAGAGCGCGCCGCCCTCATCGGCAACGAAGATCCGCCCCGTCGCATCGACGGCGGCCCCGACCGGACGTACCATACCGCTGGCGATCTGCGTCGCAGTCTTGCCGTCGGCAGTCACGCGCCAGACTACGGCATTGGGACTGTCCGGCACGATGACATTGCCGCCGGTCGCCAGCAGATTGCCCGAGCCATCTCTATCCGGGAGCACGGGACCGATGCCGTCGAGGCCGTCGCGCCCTGTTCGGTTCGGAAAGGCGTGCCATTGGCTGACGGCGTGCGTTTGCGGATCTATCGCAACGACACGATTGCGGCCTTGCTCGCCGACCAGGATGTGCCCATCCGCCTGCACAACGATTCCCTCCGGCGCTGACATCCCACCGGCGATTCGCTGGACCGAGCCGTCGGCGTTAAGCGCTGAGACGGTGCCCGCCTTGATGTCGCTGAAGAGGAGGCGGCCATCGTTGCCGAACGCGAGGTCATCGGGCGCGGGCAAATTTCTAAGCAAAACCTGCGGACCAGACGCCGCTGGCGTCGCCGGGCATGCGGCCAACGACGAGGGACTTACGCTGGCGCTCGCGCTCGGCGTCGGAGATGGCGTGGGAGTCGCCTGCTGACAAGCGGCCACCGCCAGCAGGACGACCAGCGAAAACCACCAGCGATCGCGTTTGACCCGCGTGAAATGCCGGTCTACGATGGCATCGTGCTCAAAGTCATTTCGGCTCCCGAACTCGCCCGCAACCTCGATCCCATTCTTCAGGCATTGGAGGAAAGCGGTACCACTCTGATCATCAAACATCACGACCAGCCCGCGGCGCTGCTGGTCCGGTTCGACGCCTATGTTGCCATGCTGGCCACGATGGATTACTCCGGGTGGGAGCGCTGGATCGAAGAAGTGCGCGCGGCGTTCCCCACATCCGTCTTCGCGCCACCACGCCGGCCGAAATCCGTGGTCCCCGCGTTCATCGATCCCGAGGACATTGGTTACGCGCCCCAGCACGGGCAGGTCGGCACCGCGGCCGGGCGGCGGCGCTTGGCCGAGGAGCTGGCGGCAATGGGCATCCAGCTGGAGGAGCAGCAGCTTGGATCGGTTTACTCGCTCGTCTTGAGCCTCGCCGAGCGGAAGCGTGTGCTCTATGCCGAGGATCTGAAGCTCGCGGTCGATGAGGCGCTCGGCCGAGCCACGCCCGGACGATTTGCGCTCACGGACGTCCAGGTGCATGCGCAGAGCGGCGTTTCATGCAGTGCGGAAGTGTCCCTCACCGATGACGGCGCCGTCAAAACCGGCAGCGCCACCGGCACCGGCACGCTCGATGCCGTGTTCCGCGCCATCCAGGACGTGACCGGCGTGCCCGCCGAGCTCGAAGATTTCAGCCTGGCGGCAGCGACCCAGGGCACCGATGCATTGGGCGAGGCCGTCGTGACACTGAGCCAGGGCTCACACGTGGTCGTCGGGCGCGCGATGGCACTGGATGTCATCGAGGCCGCGGCCAACGCCTATGTGAACGCGCTCAACTGGCTCGTACGCCCCCACCCCGCCCCTCCGCCGCAAGCGGGGGAGGGAAATGTCGCATCTATCTCAGCGGCGGCTGAGGGCTAGCTCGAACGTCGGCGGCGCCGCCGACCCGTCGATCAGCGATGGCGCCCAGACCGGCCAGCGGGCTCGCATGGCGATCACGCGCGCCGCGGAGGCCTGCACCTGGTCCATCGAGATGGCGCCTACGCGCACCTGCTGCTTGACCGCCTCGATGGCTGACGCCTGGTAGGCGGCGTCGGCGCTATTGAGCAACACCAGGTCGTTGCCGGCCCGCACCGCGGCGACAGTCGCGTCGGGAAGGCCGTAGAGCGTGGTGATCCCTCCCATGCCGAGGCCATCGGTCACGATCACGCCCTGGAACTGCAGGCGCTCGCGCAGCAACCCGGTAACGACCGCTCGGGAAAAGAGCGCCGGCGTCCCGCTCGGGTCGAGACCCGGAACGACCACCGCCGTGGTCATCACGGCATCGGCGCCCGCATCGATTCCGGCCTGAAAACTGCGGGCCTGGGTCGCGACCCAGCGGTCGAGACTCTCAGGGTCCATCGGCATCGCGCTGTGCGGGTCGCCGCCGGCACCACCGAGTCCTGGGAAGTGTTTCAGGGTCGCCGCGACACCGCCATCATGCAGGCCGTTGACCGCGGCCGCCACCAGCGGCCCAACCACGCCCGGATCGCCTCCGAACGAGCGGTCGCCGATGACCCCATCGGCGGGATTCGAACGCAGGTCCGCGACCGGGGCCAGGTTGAGCTCGATGCCCAGCGCGTGCAGACCCGACGCGTTGTTCGCCACCGCCTGCCGTACCGCCTGCGGGCCGCCGGTACCGAGCTCCAGTTCCGAGGGAAGCGCGGTCACGCCGTCGTGGATGCGCATCACCCGGCCACCCTCTTCGTCGACGGCGACCAGCAGCGGCGCCGGCAGGCCCGCCTCGCGTCCGAGCCGCAGCAACTGCGTCGTCAAGCGATTGAGATTCGCGGCATCGGTGAAGTTATCGCGGAAGATCAGCACCGTCCCGACCTTCTCGTCGAGGATGAGGCGACGCAGGCCCTCGGTGATATCGGGCCCGCCAAAGCTCGCCGCCATCATCTGACCAACCGCCATGTCGAGCGTCAGGAGTGGCGGTCGTTCGTCCGGCGCGGGGGCGGATAGCATCACGGGACTCAGTGACGGGGTCGGGCTTGTCGACGATGCGACGATGGCGACCTGGGCCACAGGATGCGCCGAGCTCGGACCCAGGGTGGCTGGAAGAGCCGAGATCACCAGCAGCGCGACCATACCCGGGCGGACCAGGTAGCGAAGGCGCCGCACCGCGGACCGCCGCTAGTGCTTGGCGCGCCCTAACAGCGTTTGAAGGACGGGGTCAAGCAGGGAGTAGATGAAACCGAAGATCAGCAGGAAGATCAGGTAGACGAAGAAGACGCCCGCGATGACGATCCCGATCAACAGGCCCTTCGAGAAGCGCTCCATGTCGAGCCGCACGACCTTGATCAACAGCCCGGCCATCAGTAAGCCGAAGGCGGCGCCGATCGGGTTGGGGAAACCCAGCAGCGCACCGACGGGAACCGGCAGGTAGCAGGCGACCTCGGGCAGCGTCCGCGGCATGAGCGAACGCCGCGGCGCAACGACGGCGGTGGCGACCGCAGGACCGCCGAGCCAGCCCTTGCACTTGCCGCACGTCTGGTTCTCGGGCGCGTTGTAGCGGTACCCGCACTGCGGGCAGGGTCTGAGGGTCATCGTTGCCTCAGGCGGCTCCGCGGAGCCGAAGCACTTCCTGCTCCAGTTCGCTGATCCGGTTGTCCCGCTGGACAATCATCTTTTTGTGCTCGGCGAGAACCTTCTTGGTAAAGCGGGTGGCCATGAACCAGCGCACCCGGTCGACCACGCTGATGACGAGCACCATCAGCGCGCCGATCGCGGCGCAGGCAAGCATCACGACCCATGTGGGGATGTCCTGGTAGGTCGCGCCGAGGACATTGATGACCGCCGGCTGCTGATTCCCAACGGAGAAGAGGGCGAGCACGATACCAAGCGCCAATGCGACGAGCCACCCGACGATCGCCATGCGCCTGTCACCCCCCAGGTTCGGTCCGCGGCTTCGCGCCGACGGGCGAGTTTTCCGCCCGGCCCGTATAACCGGCCGCGGCTGCGCGAACTTGCGGGCCGATACACTGCGAATTTGATGGCGGTTGGCACGAAATCCGTCTGGAGCAGCCCGGCCGAGCCGGCGCAACTGCAACCGTTCCGTTTTCGCGGTGGAACCCGGGGAATCCTCCTGATCCACGGCTTTGCCGGCACGCCCCCAGAGATGCGCGGCATGGGCCACTTTCTAGCCGCCGGCGGCTACGACGTCATGGGGCCGTTACTCGCCGGACACGGGTTGACTCCCGAGGCGATGGCCGCCACCCGCTGGCCCGATTGGGTCCGCTCGGCAGAGGACGCCCTGGCGGAGCTTCGGCGCGACTGCGACGAGGTGTTCGTCGGCGGCCAATCGCTGGGCGCGACGCTGTCCCTCCACCTGGCGGCCACCCATCCGGAAGTCCGCGGCATCTTCACCATGGGGGCGATGAGCTCGCCGGTCTATTTCCGCGATTGGCGGATCAAGGTGATTCGCGGGCTCAAGTACGTCGTGCGCTGGCATGAGCCCGGCGACGACGTCGACCTGGGCGACCCGGACGCCGTGCGCCTATTGCACAGCTACGCCCGCCGTCCGACCGTCTGCATCGAAAGCCTGATGAGGCTGCTGCGCGTGGTCGACCAGGAATTACCGCGGATCACCGTTCCCGCGCTGATCACCCATGGCCGCCGCGATCGGACGGTCGACGTCGCCAACGCGCCACACGTGTTTGAGACGATCGCCTCGCGCGACAAGCAGCTGGTCTGGTTCGAACGCTCCGGCCATGCCATTACCGTCGACCTCGAGCACGACGCCCTGTTCGCCATGGTGCTGGGCTGGCTGAACGCGCACTGATGGACAACGACTGGCCGCCCCAGGAGGCGCGGCGGGCGCCGCATGGCATGATCGCCAGCGTCAACCCGCTGGCGAGCGCGGCCGGGCTGAGGGTTTTGCGCGACGGCGGCAATGCGATGGATGCGGCGATCGCGGCCGGCGCGGTCCTCACGGTGGTCGAACCATGGAGCGGTCAACTGGGCGGCGACGCCTTCCTGCTGGTGGCGTCTGCCGACCGGGGTACGGTGACCGCCATCAACGGCAGCGGGGCCGCTCCGTATCAGGCCACCCTCGACCGCTACCTGGCGCTCGGCCGTATTCCGGAGTCCGGCTGGCTCGCGGCCAGCGTCCCAGGGATCGTCGACGCATGGCAGGTCGCCGTCGAACGCTTTGGTACGCGGCCGCTGGGCGCGCTGCTCGCCGACGCCATCACCTATGCCGAGCAGGGCTTTCCTCTTACGGCCCGGCAAGCGCACAACAACGCCGGAATGGCCGCGATCGCGGCCGACTTCCCAGACACGAGGGCGGTCTTCTTTCCCGATGGGCGGCCGCCGGCAGCGGGCTTCCGACTCAGGCAGCCGGACCTTGCCCGCACGCTGCGGACCATCCAGACCGAAGGAGCGGCGGCGTTCTATCGCGGTTCCGTCGCCAGGTCCATCGTGGCCGCCTCGGACCGAGGCGGTGGGCTCTTTTCCGAACGCGACCTGGCCGAGTACCGAACGGACGTGCTCGAGCCGATCCAGGCGAGCTATCGCGGCTGGACGGTCCTCGAGCAGCCGCCGGTTTCCCAGGGGCTCATCGTGCTGATCGCGCTCAAGATCCTCGAGAATCTCGATCCGCCGGCCAAGCCCACCGATCGCATTCACCTGCAGGTCGAGGCCCACAAGCTGGCCCTCGCGGAGCGCCTCCGACACATCGGCGATCCCGCGTTCTCGCCCAATGCGACCGACCAATTGCTCTCAGCCGAGCGGGGTAAGGCGTCGGCGCAGCGGATCGACCCGAAGCACGCGGCGGCGCTCCAACAGGAGGCGGCAGGACACCCTGACACGACGTATCTCTGCGTGGTCGACGAGGCACGCAACGTGGTGTCCTATATCCACAGCCTCTACGCCGGAAATGGTGTCGTGGCGGGCGACACCGGCATCCTGCTCAACAACCGGATGGGCTGCTTCAGCCTCGACCCGAACAGTCCGAACCGGTTGGCGCCGGGCAAGCGGCCGGTGCACACCCTGAACTCCTGGATGCTGCTGCAGAACGGGAGGCCGCAGATCGTCGGCGGTACGCCAGGGTCGTTCTGGCAGGTGCAGACCAACCTGCAGCTCATCACCAACCTGATCGACCGTGGCATGCCGGTTCAGGCCGCTATCGATGCGCCGCGCTGGACGATGGGTGGCCAGACTTCGTGGTCGGATTCCAGCCTGAGCCTCGAGGCCCGCTTCGGCGAGGCGGTCATGCAGTCGCTGCGCGAGCGCGGCCACACAGTGCAGCCAATCGGCGATTGGGCTGCTGGAGGCGCCGCCCAGGTCATCAAGATCGAGGGTGAGATGCTCACCGGAGGCGGCGATCCGCGACCGGGCACCAGCAGCGTGATCGGCTATTGATGCACGACAAGGGAAGTGCTTGTCTTTGCGGAGAGCCGATGCTATAAATCGCAGGTAGCAGCAGCGGGGCCTCATCCGCATGAACCACGCGCGAACTTCTGCATCGCGCATCCGAGGGAGGAAAAATGCCAGCGAAGAAGAAATCCTCGACTAAGAAGAAGTCGACCGCCAAGCGATCGACGGCCAAGCGGGCCGGCGGTAAGAAGTCGACCGCCAAGCGCTCGACAGCGAAGAAGTCCACCGCGAAGCGATCCGGCGCCAAGAGGGCGACGGCAAAGCGCACCACCGCGAAACGAAGCGCCGCCAAGCCGAAGCGCGCCCCCGCCAAGGCGGCCGCCCCGAAGGCCGCCCCGAAGGCCGCCCCCAAGCCCGTTGCGCGTGCGGCAGCCCCGGCGCCACGACCGGTTGCTCCGCCGGCCCCCAAGCCGTCCAGCACCTTCGGCGCGCGGCCCGTGGCGCGGCCGGCTGAGCCCCCGAGCATGCCTTCGTTCGGCGGATTTGGCAGCGAGTCCGGGATGGGTGGCGAATCCGAGTCGGGTTCGTCGAGCGGCGGTGCGGAACGCATTAAGATCGGTGAGCGGCCCCCGGAACAGACCTGGCCGGGAGGCGGAAACCGCTAAATCGGAAGATCAGAGGCCCCTGCCCCCGGCGGGCAGGGGCTTTTTTGTTGCGCTCGGGGTTACAGGTACGTCCGAATGCGCAGAAGAATGGTCCGATTCGCCAGACGACGTGTATCGCAATGTCCGTTTGGTGTAGTAGAGGAACTTTCATGACAGCAGTGCGGCGCCTGGCGGCGGGTGGTCTGGCAAGCCTGATGGCGCTCGCCCTAGGCCTGCCGGTCTATGCCGCCACCAAGCCTGTGACTCCCGCGAGGCCGGCCGCTCGGCCCGCCCCGGCGAGGCCGGCGGCGGCTCAACCGCCGCAGATCTTCCAGCTCAACCCGATTAGGGTCAACCCGACCCTGCTGCCGAACATCATGATCCTCGGCCAGCACCTGACCCCTGCGACCACCGTCAAGGTCGGGGGACGGCCGGCGACCACCATGGAGGTCCCCGATGCCAATCACCTACTCATGAAGCTCCCCGAGAACATGGCGCAGGGCTCCTACCTGGTCGCCGTGACAAACGAGGGCGGTACCACGACGGCGAGCGACCAGCTCGTCATCGACGACACCGGGACGCACCCGAGCACGCTCGTGATGCTGATGGGCGCCGGCTTCCTCCTCCTGCTGGTGCTGGTCATGCGCCTCGCTCGGACACCGGGTCTCGCGTAGGCCCTACCCCGACCCTCCCCCAAGCGGGGAGGGAGAAATTCTCCGGGGGTCCTAGTGGCGCGAGATCAAGAGTTGCAGGTCGGGCTCATCGACCTGCTCGATTTCCGACTCGTGACCTAACGCCACCTGCGGCACCGCGCGCATGGCGGCCAGCGCGCCGCGCATCTGTCCCAGGTTGCGCTTGGCGTCGGTGAAGGCGTTCTGGATCATCGTGCTGCCGCGCGCGATGCTGTTCTCGAGGAGGCGATCGAGGGACGCGACGTTATCGTCGATTTGCTGCAGGTAGCCCTCGAGGTTCTCGAGGTCGATCGACTTCGCGTACTGGAGGTGCAGCCGGAACAGGGCCAGTACGTAGGGGATGGTCATGCTGTAGGGCATCAGGATGACGCCTTCGCGGTAGGCCTCCAGGTGCGCGCGGCGGCATGCGTTGAAGACCGGGTCGGGAACGGCGGCAAGCGCGAAGCCAAGCGTCGCCGCGGGGTCGATGTACTGCTTGACCTCCCGCACTTTCAGGCGGAGGACTCGCTCGATCTCCTGGACGATCGTCACCTCTTTGCCCGGTTCCTGTAAGCCGTCGCTGAGCCGGTCAAGCAATTCCGGTGACGGCCACTTACTGTCGATTGGCAGCCGCTTGCCGTTGGCGAGGATGAGGGCGTACTCGACGACCTTGCCGTTGACCCGGAAGTTCATGTCGATCATTTCGGCGGGGAACTGCCGGAACGCATCCTGAAGGATGTTCTCGCCGGCCGCGCCTCGCGTGCGGCTGCCCAGCAGGACGGTCTCGATCCGACGAGCCGATGCCTGGACGTCCTCTTCCATGCGGCGGCGCTCTTCGGCGTCGACCTTCATCCGCTCCATGGCGACGCGCGCATCCGACAGGTCCTTCCCAATCGCGTCTCGGACCCCGGCAGAACTCTCGAGCACCTTGGTTTCGACGCCCTGAACCGCCGTCTGGACCATGTTGAGCGACTGGCTGAGGGCGTTCTGCTGATTGCTCACGCTCTCGACGTGGGACTTGAGCGCTCCGAGGTCCGTCAGCGCCGCCAGCACCGCGTCGGATGGACCGGTCGTCGTCGGCCGGCGGATCAGCAGGCCGACGAGGCAGAGCAGGGTGGCCACCAGCAGGACCACGAGGACCAGTTCGAGGACGTTCACTTGGACTCCTTCAGGACGTGAAAAGGACGATTGGTCGTGTCAATGGTGGTTGGCCTCATGAACAAAGTCAAGCAGGCCGTTTTGACAGCTGTCTGTCGGAGGTTACTTATCCACGGGGAAGCCGCGCTCGATCCAGGCGGCCGTGCCACCATCGACGTTGCTGACCGAGTTGTACCCGAGTTGCAGCAGGTAGCCGGCCGCCGCCAGGCTCCGCTGCCCGCTGTGGCAGATGGCCAGAATCGGACGATCGCGTGGCACTTCGTTGACGCGTTGCTCCAACTCCCCCAGCGGGATCAGCTGAGCCCCGGGGACGTGACCCTCCTGATATTCCCACGGCTCCCGGACATCCAGGAGGTAGGGCGCCGGCTCGGCCGCCAGCCGCTGGCGCAGCTGGGTGACGTCGATGCCGGGGACAGAGGCCATCGAGAAAATCTTAGCCGCAGGGGCGCAAGCTTCACCGGCCACTCGGCGTCGTTTTCACAGCGTGAGCAAGGGTCAGCAGTACCTGCAGTTCTTCGGCTCGGACGCGCTCAAGCGGCTGCACGGGTGCGCGATCGCCGAAGCCGATCGGGGCGCCGACAGCCCATGCGAACGCCTTGCCCTGCCGCTTCGCCGGCCGGAGGTGGGCTTCGGAAACCCACAGGCGCCGATCGTGTTCATCAGCCCGAGCCCGCTGGATGCCGCGAGCGCCAGCAACGAGGCCTTCAGCGAGTGGCTCGATCACGAAGCCGCGCTCGAGCACCACATGACGTCCGACACGCCGCAGCCCTACTACCAGTACGTTCGGGCTGTGCTGCTGAGCGCGCGCCGCCGGCTCGGGCAAAAACTGGAGAAACACGACGTGATGGACCTCGCCTTCCACACCTGGGCGGTCCGTTGCCCCACGGGAAACCCCGACCTGGTTACCGAAGACGCCACCAACCAGTGCGTCGACCGCCACCTGCAGACCCTCTTGGGGAGCATCAACCCACAGCTGGTCGTCGCCATGGGCGGCCCGGTCGCCCGACACCTCTGGTGGCGCACGATGCAGACCTGGGACGGATGGGCCCCCATGACCACGCTGCACGGCCGCGTGCTCGACGTGCAGTTGGGCGATCGAGCCGTGCCGGCCATCCTCAGCGTGCACCCCTTCCAGCGCAGCGTCGAGCTGCATCCAGAGGTCATCGGGCGGGCGATCGCCGACCGCTTACGGCCTGAGCAATTCCAACCGCACGAGTTGAAGGCCGCATGAGCACGCAGACGCCCACCGATCCGCGCTTCATCGAGAACGAAGACGACAGTCACCTGCGCGAGCGCATGCAGAAAGCCGAGCAAGCCGCTCCGCTGCGGCCTGGCGCACTGTGCCCACACTGCGGAGGGCACGCCTTCAAGCGAGCCGAGCTCAAAGCGGGGACGCCGTGCCCTGCCTGCGGCAAGCAACCGCGCGTCGCCGCCTAGACATCATCGCGCCCTTCTAGTATTGCCCGGTGGAAACTGGACTTCGTGGACGTCGCGCGCTGGTGACCGCAGCCAGCCGTGGGCTCGGGTTTGCGTCGGCCCGGGCGCTGGCCGCAGAGGGTTGTCGCGTTGTCATCTCCTCGAGCGATGAGTCGCGCATCCAGGTGGCGGCCAGTGCGCTACGCGATGAGGGCTATGACGTCGTAGCGCGGGTCGCCGATGTCAGGGAAGCTGACCAGTGCCGCGACCTCGTTGAGTGGGCGGTCACCAAACTGGGTGGCCTCGAGGTCCTCGTCAACAACACCCGGGGGCCGATCCTCGGCACCGTGGCAGAGCTCGACGACGACGCGTGGGCGGAAGCCTTCAACCTCGTGTTCATGAGCGCTGTTCGCCTCACGCGCGCCTCCCTTCCGTCGCTGCGGCGCGGTGGAGGCGCCGTCGTCAATCTCACCTCGATCGCCGCGCATCAGCCGGTCGACAATCTCGTCCTTTCGAACGCACTGCGGCCGGCGGTTGTCGCGATGGGAAAGACTCTCGCGAACGAGGCGGCGCCCGAGGTTCGAGTGAATTCCATCCTGACCGGCCGCTTCGAGACCGATCGCATCAGAGAAGAGAACCGGCACCAGGCGATCAAGCTCGGTGTCGACCCCCGGGAGTTCACGGCGCGCAGCATTCGAAACATCCCGCTGGGCCGCCACGGCCGGCCCGACGAGCTGGCGGCCGCGGTCGTCTTCCTGGCGGGCGATACCGCCAGCTTCATCACCGGGACGACCCTGGCAGTCGACGGCGGAGAGTATCGGGGCCTGTTCTAACCTAGGGCCAGCGTCCGGGAAACGGCTCGACTGTGGGTTTGCTCTTCCAGTCCTGGCGCACCGGCGCGAAGACGTCAACGACCGATACGCCGTCCTTACCGGCCTTCGCCGAGTGCGGAACCTGGCTGGTGATCGTGTATGTCTCCCCCACCCGTAGCTCGCGTGCCTGACCATCGACCACCATGGTCACTGAGCCGCGCAGGACGAACCCGACCTGCTCGTTCTCGTGCGTGTGCTCGGGAACCTGCACATTGGGGTCGATGTCGACGAACCCGATCGAGAGCCGGTCGCCGTTGACGGTGCGCGCCAGCACCCCATCCCAGATCTTTGACGGCTTCAACTTTGCGACTGCCTGAAACACGCTCACTGTCATCCTCCTTGCCCCCACCCTACCCTCCCCCGCAAGCGGGGAGGGAACGATTTACTTGTTGCGCGCTGCCATTTTCGTACCGACATCGCTGATCTTCTTGCGCAAGTCCGCGGGTGCGAGGACCTCGACCGCATCTCCCCATCCGAGGATCCACGGCGTGATCTCGACGGTACCGGCGACGGTGACCGTCATGTTCACGGAGCCCTTCGGGCCGTCGCTGAGCGTTTGCGACGGATGCCAGATCGATTCCTTCACGCGTGCCGCCGCCGGCGGATAGAAGCGCATACGCACTTCGACCGGCTCGCCGGAGTGGAAAATTCCCCAGGCGCCGGCGAGGTACCGGTTGACATCGAATTCCTCGGGGATCTCGTAAGTCTCGGGCATTTGCTCGGCGCGGCTGATGCGTTCGAGCTTGAAGGTTCGCATCTCTTTCAGTCCGCGATCGCGCGCCACCACGTAGCTGCTGTGCCCGATCAGCGAGGGCTCCAGAAAATAGGGCTCGATCACGCGCGGCTTCACCTCGTGATTGGCGCTCGGGTACCAGATGCGGACCGCCTTGTGCCCCGCCCAGCTGAGCGCAACCGTCTGGAGAACCCGCGAGTAGGTCGGGTTCGCGGGACGATCGGCCATCTGCCGAACCGTGGCGTGCACGTACTCGGCGACCGGTGCCGGCAGGACCGCCGCCAGCTTGGTGAACGCGTCGGCGACATCGGGATCGGCCTGGTCCCGGTGCCGGTGCATCAAGCGAACGCCCATCAGCAACGCCATCGCCTCGCGCAGCGTGAACTTGACCGGTGCGATGAAGTAGTTCGGGTCGATCGCGATCCGGCCATTGTCCTCGTAGACCGGCACGTTCATTGCTTCGAGGGCCCGAATGTCGCGATAGGTGGTCCGCGGGTTGACGCCGGTACGGCGCGCGATCTCGCCGGTCGTCAGACCATGCGAATTGCCCTGGAGCAGGGTCTGGATCTTCAGGATCCGGGCACCGCGATCCCCCTTCTCGAACGAACCCACTTCGTCGCTCAGTGTAGGCGCTGTTATCGCGGCGCCGGCTGCTTCGGAACAAACTCAGCGCAACCTTTATAATGGGCGCTGCTTTCGCGCTCGCATATGCCATCGCGCCAGGCACAATTCGCGTGGTTACGGGGGATTTGTGGCCCTTCGCCTGCTCCATTTCGCTGACCTGCATCTCGATCGATCCTTCGCGAGCGAGCGCCTATATGGCGTCGGCGCGCAACGACGCCGCGAGGATCTTCGGGCCGCCCTCCAACGGATCGTCGAGCGGGCTCGGGAGGCCCAGGCCGACGTGCTCACCTGCGGTGGCGACCTCTTCGAACACGACCATGTCACCCGCGACACCGCCAGCTTCATCGTCCAGACGCTGGGCGCCGCCGGGCTGCCGGTGCTGATCGCTCCCGGCCATGCCGATCCGGCCGTGCCGAGCTCACCGTACCGTTACCTGCGCTGGCCCGAGAATGTCACGGTTGCGACGCACGAAGACCTGCGACCCTACCGCCATGGGAACGTCGATATCTGGACGGCAGGCTTCATGCGCCCCGATATGCCCGAAGCGCCCTTGCGGGATTTCGTCCGACGTGAGGAGGGTACGAACATCCTGCTGCTGCACGCCTCAGACATGAGCCAGGTCCCTGAAGAGGTGACGCCCTTCAAACCCATCCTGCCCGCCCAGGTCCACGAGGCCGGCTTCCGCCACGCGCTCCTCGGCCACTATCACGACGCCAGAACCTCCGAGGCGATCACCTATCCCGGCAGCCCGGAGCCCCTCGGGTGGAAAGAATCCGGACGTCATTGCACGGCGTTGCTGACCGTCGGTGACGACGGTGCGGTTCACGTGCAGCTGGATGACATCAACCTGAGGCACTTCGCCCAGGAGACGATCGACGTCACCGGGATGACCAGCCTCGAGCATGTCCGGGATGCGGTGATGGCGATGCGGGAGGACAAGCAGCTCGATGGCGGCGTGATCCGGGCAACCCTTACGGGTGAACGCGCGCATTCGCTCACCCTGGATCCGGAGGCGCTGTCGAGGGAGTGCAGCGACGGGTTCGCCTATCTCGAGTTCCTCGACCACTCGCGGGTGTCGCACGACCTCGAGGCCGCCGCTCAAGAATTCACCAGCCGCGGCGAAATGGTGCGCAAGCTGGTCGATCACAAACAGGGGTCTCGCCAGGAGGAGCAGGCCGTGGGCCGCGCGCTGCAGCTCGCGCTCGATGCCTTCGACGAGTGATGCCAGCGTGGAAGCCGCAGTGAGGCCAGCGTGCGCTTAACCCGGATCGAGATCGAGGGTTTCGGCGCCCTTCAAGGCATGGAGCTGCACTTCGGGCCCACGATGAACCTGGTCGTGGGCCCCAATGAGGCCGGGAAGTCGACCCTGCAGGAGGCGATCGTGACCGGCCTCTACGGGTTGCAGTCGGGCGATCGCGCCCACTCGACGCTGGTGGAGCGCGCCGACCGCTGGCGCCCCTGGCAAGGCGGCAACTTCGGGCTCGCGCTGGAGGTGGTGCTGGAGGACGGCACGCAGCTCCGCGTCGAGCGCGACCTCGACGCCGAGACGGTTCGCGTCTTCGATATCAGCACCGGCGCGGAGCTCGGCGACCGCTTCGACCGGGATGCGTCCGGCGGATTGCAGGTGGGACGCCAGCTGCTGGGCGTCAGCCGCGATATCTACACCAACACGGCCTGCATCTCGCGCAACGAGGTGCTGCGCCTGGAAGACGCGGGCACCATCAAGGAGGCGATCGTCGCCCTCGCGGACTCGGCGCACCCCGACCGGACGGCGCAGAAGGTTCTCGATCGTCTGCGCCAGGAGCGGACGCATCGGATTGGCAAGCCGCGCGGGCGCTCCGGCCCGCTGCACGACCTCGAGGCTCGCTTGACGGAGCTTGAGCGGCAGCTCGCCGCCGCCCGGCAGGCGCGCGCCGCGGTTGACGAGCTGGCACAGAAACGGGAAACCGTCGCCGCCCTCACCGATGCCGAGCTCGGGATCGTCCAAACGCTCGAGGCCGCACTGCTGGCGTCGCGTCTGCAAGATGCGCGTCACCGGCTGGAGCGGGTCGACGCCCTCGAGCACGCACTCGCAGAGGAACGCGGCCGGCAGGAGGAGCACACCCGCTTCGCGATGTTCCCGCTCGACCGCCAGTCCGAGGTCCAGGAACTACGGAGTCATCTGCGGGCAACGCGGGAGACGCAGGAGGACTTCGAAGGTCGCGCCGCCGGATCGACCGCCCAGGTGAAGCAACTCGAGGCCGAGCGCCAGAAACTCGATTCTGAGGCGCAAGGCTACGAAACGAAGGCCCGTGGCATCGACGATGCCGCACTCGGGAACGAGCCCACCGTCCGGGAGCTCCTCTCCACGCTCAACGTCGCCGACACCCAGGCGCCCGAGGTCCACCTTCGCGCGCAGACCGCGGCGGAGGAGGCTCGGCGGATCGCCGAGCGGCACCCGGGCCTGATCGGGAACAACCTGGACTGGCCCGCGCGTCAGATGGAATTCCAGCGCGTCTTCTCGGAATGGCGGGAACGACACAACGTCGCGCTCGAGGCACGCCGCCGGGCGGGCGCCGAGCTGCCGCCCCGGCTGGAACAGCTCAAACACGACATCGCCCGCTACAAGGAAGTCCCCGAGGTCATCAAGACCGGCCAGCAGGCCGAGGAGTCGATGCGACGCGAGGAGGCGATGGCCGAGCGCGCCCGAAGCCGTCAGCGAACTTTCCTGGGCGCGATGCTCGGCGGCCTTCTGCTCACGGCGATGGCGATCCTCGTCGCATTTCTCGCGCTCCAGGGCGGCATGCCGCTTCCCCTCGCGGGGGCGGCGTTCTTCCTGCTCGGCATGGGCGTCTTGTCCACGGGCATCGGCATCTGGGTACGCGGCGCTGCGGTTCGCGAGGTCGATCGCCGGCTCCGTGCCAAGGACGAGGCCCGCGTCAAACGCCGGGAGATCCTTCAGCCGTGGGGCGTGCGGAGCTCGGCCGAACTGCAGCAGGCCCTGGTCGAGCACCTCCAGAAGGTGCGCTACGACGCCACCCGCCTCGAGCTCGACCGCCAGGCCACCGATTTAGAGGAGCGCGCGCAGACCGCCGGCCGCAGCCTGCGCGAGCTGGTCGGATCGTGGGGGCTTTCGCAGCCCGCGCCCACCGAGGAGGCCGTCGACGAGACGGCGCGCGAGATCGAGTCACTTGCGCAGGACACTCTCGCCTGGAACGCGGCGAGCGAGCGGTCGCAGGAGGCGTCACGCGCTGAATCCGAGATGGATCAGCGGCGCGAGTCGCTTCGTCAGCGGCTGCACAGCCTGCTCGACCAGTTGGGCTTCGACCGCCGGGAAGCCCTCGGCGCCGCCCGCGATTTCATCGCGAGTTGCGAGGCGGCCCGCACAGCCCAACAGGTCCGCACCCGGATCGAGCAGCTCGACGCGCAGCTGGAGCAACTTCGTGCGCCGGGCCAGCGCTCGATCACCGAGCGCGCAAAGGCCGACGACTACGCTCGTCAGCTGGGCGCCATTTATGCCCCGGCCGGCATCGACGACAAGGATATGGAGCGGGCGGCCCAGGCCTGGGAGGCCGGCGTCGCCCACGCGGAGGCCTACCGGGCGTCGAGCGCGCGGCTCGCCGAGCTGGAGGCTCAGCGGGGCACGCCGTCCAACGACGAAGCGGCATCGCTGCGACAGCTCGTCGACGACCTGACTCACCAGATCGGTGAGATCAGCCGGACCGTTGACCCGGCCGCGGTGGCGGAGTTCGCCACCCTGCCGCTGGCCGAGCTCGAACGGCAGCGCGACCAGCATCGGGGCACCAAGGAGCGCGCCCAGGAGGAACGGGCCCGGGCCGAGGAGTTGTTGAACGACCGGCTGACCCAGATCGGGGACGTCGCCACGCTCGAAGAGGAGATCGCGACCGCGCGCGAGCAGCTCCAGGAACTCGAAGCCGAGGCACACGCCTACGATCTCGCCATCGAAACGCTCGAGGCGGCGGCGAAGTCCGTGCGCCGGGCCGTGATCCCGCGACTCAAGTCGCAACTCCAGGGTCAGCTGTCCCCGATCACGAACGGCCGCTATCGCGATGTGCGCGTCGGCGAGGACCTCGCCCTGCAGGTGCGGACCCAGGACCAGCGCACCTATAAAGATGTCGATAACCTGAGCCTCGGCACCCGCTCCTTGATCTACCTGCTCGAGCGGCTGGCGCTGGCGCGGATCATTGGTGGGAACTCAGAGCCGCCTCCTCTCCTCCTGGATGAGGCGCTGGTGCATGCGGATCGTCGCCGGCTGAGCGCCGCGATGAACGAACTCGGCCGGCTCGACCACCAGGTCATCCTCTTTTCGAAAGACGAGGCGCTCGCCGACCGTGCCGAGAAGGGCGACGACTGGACGGTCATCCGGCTACCCGGCCCGTCCCTCATCGCGGCGTCCGCGGACGGGGCGCCGGCCAACGGATCGGCCAACCCCGACCAGGTCGAGGAAGAAATCACGACGTAACCAGCGGGTGCGTCGTCCCGAGGCGGAGCCGCGCTGCGACAGACAGCTGTCAAAACCGGGGGTTAGGCTCCCGTCATGGGCAATGTCATTCCGTGGTCACAGATCCATCCGAGCATTACCAGTCAAGAGCCCTTTGTCGCGGTCGTCATCATCGATCCCCAGCGGCAGATCTGCGTCAGCGAGATGATCTCCTTCGATCCGGAAGCGCTCGCCAGCCCGGACGTATCCGCCTCGGAGGTGATCGCGGCCGCCCAGGCGGCAGCCGCGAAAGTCGCCAGTGGCTACCGGATGCGGCGCAAAGAAGCCCCCACCCCGACCCTCCCCCGCAAGCGCGGGAAGGAGATTTCCGCGCAGGACAGGGAGAATCCCTTTGCCACGCTGACCCTGCCGCTTGAGCTGGGGAGGGAAGATCCGAAAGCCAATAAGAATCCGGGCGGCCTGCGGGTGCTGGATGGTGGTAAGAGCTAGGCGCGCAGGCGCGCCTCGAGGCTGGCTTTTACACCAGGCCACTCACTCTCGATCACGGAGAAGATCACGGTGTCGCGATAGCTGCCGTCGGGGCGGATGCGCTGGTTGCGAAGCGTCCCCTCGTAGCGGGCCCCCAGCTTCTTGATCGCGGCCTGAGAGTGCAGATTGTTGATGTCGGTCTTCAGCGCCAGCCGGATGGCGTGCCAGTCATCGAAGGCATGACGCATCAACAAGTACTTCGCTTCCGGATTGACGACGCCGTCCCAGGCATCCGGCGAGTACCAGGTCCAGCCGATCTCGACGGTCCGATCGTCTTCCTGGACGTCCAGGTAGCGGGTGCTCCCGATCACACGATTGTCCTCGAGGCGGACGACCACGAAGGGATACTCGCGGCCCTGCGACTCGGCGTTCATCGCCTTCGCGAGCCAGCTATCCATCAGCTCCGCCGTCAGCGGCCGCGCCGGCATCCAGGTCCAGATGGCCTGATCGTGTCCGGCCTCGAGCAGGGCTCGCGCATGCGAAGCACGCATCGGCTCGAGCCGGATGTGCTTCCCGGTCAGCGTGATCGGTCCGAGCGGCGCCAACGGTCCTAGAAGGGCTGCGCGACCATGAGGAAGACGACGACGACGAGCAACAACCAGGCCACCAGCTGGATCGTCACTGCCGCGGCCGCAAGGGAGCTCGACCCCTCCCCCGTCGCGATGCGCGCACGCCGCAGGTTGGGGGCCAGGAAGGCGCCGTCGAGGCCGGCGGCCGCCACATATAGAAGGAAGCCGAGGAGGAGCCAGCCGGTGAAGAGCTTGAAATGGCCGACCCACATCAGCAGGCCGCTGATCAGCACGAGTGCCGAGCCCGCATAGACGAGAGCAAGCTGAACGCGCCAGGCGAATTGGTAGAGCGCGTGCTGCGCGACGTCGGCGGCCCGAGCCGCCATCGGCCGCAACAACACCTGCGTGCTGACGCCGCCCAGTAGGAAGATCGCGCCCAGCACATGAAGCGTTTTCAGCACCGGCACGTCAGCAGCATACGTTACGGGCCGGACAGCCGCCGTTGTACAGTTGCTCCGTGCCAGACGAGCCTCGCGGGCAGGCCGAGGTCCTCATCCCGCACGG
>DATNNA010000079.1:0-7668 GCA_035602075.1 Binatus sp. (SeqCode)
GTGCGGACATCGTGGAAGACCAGGTGGCGCTGGCTGAAGGTTCCACGCTCGGTATCCTGGCCCGTGAGCCGCACCGGGATCCCGCCCGTGATCAGGGTGGCAAAGGCCAGCTCCTCGGCTTGCGCCCAGTCGATTTCGCGATCCGCAAGCGGCGTCTTGCGCCGCTCCATCTGGCGGAGCAGCTTGGGGTTCACAGTGAAGCGTTCCGGTACGGCCAGCAGCTGTCGGTTGAGTGACTCGAGGGCCTCAGCCGGAACCGCCGTCTTGATGTCCGGTTCGGGGCTGGCATCCATCGGCGGCCGGCTAACCTGCGGGGCGTGCGCCGCACTGGCCTTGACGTTCTGGTGTGCATCGGCCAACCGCGCCTCGGCCGCTGCGGCGCGCGCGCTCGCATCATCGGCGCTCAGCAGGCCCTCCTCGATAAGCTGCGCCGCGAAGATCTCTCGTACCGTCGGGTGCTCTTTGATGGCGTCGTACATGAGCGGCTGCGTGTATGCGGGCTCGTCGGTTTCGTTGTGACCGAAGCGCCGATAACCGATCAGGTCGATGACGACGTCGCGCCCGAACTTCTGCCGGAAGGCGGTCGCCAGCCGGACCGCACTGACGCAGGCGGTGATGTCGTCCGCGTTGACGTGGATGATCGGCAGGTCGAAGCCCTTCGCCACGTCGGATGCGTAGCGCGTGGAGCGTCCTTCCTCGGGGTCGGTCGTGAAGCCAAGCTGGTTGTTGGCGATGATGTGCAGCGTGCCGCCCGTCGTGTAACCCTCGAGCTTCGACAGGTTGAGGACTTCTGAAACGACCCCTTGCGCGGGGAAAGCAGCGTCGCCATGAATCAGGATCGGGACGGTGCCGGTCCGATCGAAATGCGGCTCGGATCCCTTGCGCCGGGTCTGCTCCGCGCGGGTCCAGCCCTCGACGACCGGGTCAACCGCTTCCAAATGACTGGGGTTGGCGAGCAGGCTGACCGAAACCTGCTTGCCGTTTGGGGTGACATACGTGCCCTCGGCTTCGGCGTGGTACTTCACGTCCCCGGTGACATCGGCGCCTTCGACCCGGTCTTTGCTCTGCTCGAACTCCACCAGGAGCGACTCATACGTGCGGTTGACGACGTGGGCGATCACGCTGAGGCGGCCGCGGTGCGCCATGCCCATCACGACCTGCCGCGTGCCATTGTCGGAGAGCAGCTGCAGCGTCTCCTCGAGCATCACGATCATCGAGTCGAGGCCCTCGATCGAAAAGGTCTTCTGGCCGAGGAAGGCCCGGCGCAGATAACGATCCATCGCCTCGACTTTCGTGAGGCGCCCGAGCAGCTGGAGCTTGCGCTCCGGGCTGAGCGGTTGACGATATCGTCCGGACTCGATCCGCTCGCGCAGCCAGTTGCGTTGCTCGTGGCTGGAAATGTGTTCGATCTCGTAGGCGATCGTGGAGCAGTAGGTCTCGCGCAGATGCATGAGAACCTCGGCCAGGTTTTCGCCGGGGACGCGAACCCGGAGGACGGCGGCCGGGACCGCCTCCATCAGCTGCGGCGTCAAGCCGTGGTTCACCGGATCGAGCGAGGGGTCGCCGGGCGGCGCGCTTCCCAGCGGATCGAGTCGGGCGGCGAGGTGTCCGTGACTCCGATAGGCCGCGACCAGGGCCATCCCGGCGGCAACCGCACGCAGCAACTCGGCTTCCGCGGTCGTGGGCGCGGCAACCGCCGCTTCCCCCGCCGGGGCGACGGCTCGTACCGGCTCGCTGATCCCGGCCGGCGGGACCAGGCGCATCGATTCGAAAACCGACTCGTAGAAGCCGTCGGCGCCCGCGAGCAGCTCATCGATGCGACGGAGGAACTCGCCCGACTCGGCGCCCTGGATGACCCGGTGGTCGTAGGTGCTCGTCATCGTCATCACCTTGGAGACACCGAGCTGGCGCAGCCCGCTCTCGGCGATGGCGGTGAACTCGGGTGGATAACCGATCGCGCCGGTCGCGACGATTGTGCCCTGGCCCTTCATCAACCGAGGCACCGACGCCACCGTGCCGATCCCACCGGGGTTGGTGAGGACGATGGTGGCGCCGCTGAGCTCATCGGCCACCAGCTTGCCGGTGCGTGCTTTTGAGACCAGCGTTTCGTATTGATCGCGAAACGCCGCGAAGTCGAGGCGATCGGCGTCGCGGATCACGGGGACCAGCAGCATGCGGCTGCCGTCCTGGCGCTGCACATCGACCGCGAGTCCGAGGTGCACCCCACGGGCCACCCGGGCGGGGTTCGAGTCGATGCGATCAAAGGTCACCGCCATCGATGGGACGTCCTTGACCGCGCGCGTGATCGCGAAGGCGATCAGGTGGGTGTAGGAGATCTTCTCGGGACGTCCGGCCGCCTGGATGCTCTGGCTGAGCTGGCGCCGCCGGTGATCGAGCACGTCGACCCGCACCGTGCGGAAGCTGGTTGCGGTCGGCACCTGGAGGCTTTCCTCCATGTACTTCACGAGGGCGGCGGCCGCGCCCCGCAAGGGTATCGCCGGGGGCTTTTCCCCTCCCCCGCTTGCGGGGGAGGGCAGGGTGGGGGCTCTTTCTGCGGGGGAGGGTGGGGTGGGGGCTGCCTGCTGCTGCCGTTCAACCGCTTCGGCGACATCGCGACGGCGGATCGAGCCCCCCGGGCCGCTTCCCTTGATGGTCGCCAGGTCGATTCCCTTTGCCTTCGCGAGCAACTCGGCGCCTTCCGAAACCTCGACCGGTGCGGTGACCTTGCCACCGTTGGGCGGCGCCGATGGGGCGGCCACGGGGCTGCGGGTCTCCAGCGGCTCCTGGGCTTGGGCGGCGGCCGGCTTGGCGACGGCCGGCTTGGCGACGGCCTCCGGGGTGGCCGGCTTTTTAGCCGCCACGTCGCCGTCCGCGCCGACCGCGATCTCAGCCAGCGCCGCACCCACGGCGACCGTCTTCCCGGCCTCGGCGAGAATCTTCACCAGGGTCCCACTCGCCGGCGCGGGCACTTCGGCATCCACCTTGTCGGTGGTGACCTCAACCAGCCCTTCGCCTTCGCGAACCTGGTCGCCCGGCTGCTTCAGCCACTTGGCAATGGTCCCCTCTGTGACCGATTCACCCATCTCCGGCAGGGTGACCTGCATGGTCGTCTGGGGCACGGAATGGATTTTACCCACTAAACTTGGCTCCGAATATGACATTCAAGTCAAAATTGCAGGCCAGCGAGGACGCCACGGGCTCGCTCCTGTGCCTCGGCCTTGACCCCGAACCTGACCTGCTTCCGCCATCGATCGAACGGTCCCCTGCGGGCATTGCCGAATTCGTCCGCACCATCGTCGAGGCGGTCGGCGACTCGGTCTCTTCCTACAAGTTGAACCTGGCGTTCTACGAGCGATGGGGGAGGGAGGCGAGCTGGTTGCTCGACAAGGCGCTGGCTGCCTTGCCCAAAGATCGCCCGGTCATCCTCGATGCCAAGCGCGGCGACGTCGGCAGCACCGCGCAGGCGTACGCGCATGCGATGTTCGAGGCCTGGCGGGCGGACGCCGTCACCGTCCACCCTTACCTGGGCTATGACTCAGTTGCGCCATTCCTGGCGCACCGGGATAAGGAAGTCTTCATCGTGTGCCGGACGTCGAACCCGGGAGCCGCGGAGTTCCAGCATCTGCGCAGCGACGGCGAGGCCCTCTACCGGCATGTCGCGCGTGCCGGCGTACGCTGGGATCACCACGGCAATGTCGCCTTCGTCGTCGGAGCCACGGCGCCCGCAGAGCTGCGGGACGTGCGTCAGATCGCGGGCGACCGACTGCTGCTGATCCCCGGTATCGGCGCCCAGGGCGCCGACCTGGCGGCCGCGCTCAAGGCGGCGTTGCGAGCCGATGGACGCGGGGCGATCATCCCGATCTCACGCGGCATCCTGTTCGCATCCGCGGGCGCCGACTATGCGGATGCGGCGCGTGCCGCGGCGCGGCAGTATCGCGACGCAATCAACGCTCTGCGGCCGGAGCCTGTGACGGCCCGAGGTTAAGTCATGTCCGGCTTCGTCGCCGGCGCACTCGTTGCCCATCCCCCCATCCTGCTGGCCGAAGTTGGCGGTGCCCAATCGGAGCGCGTTCGCGCGACCGCTGATGCGATGCGGGAGCTCGACGGCATCCTGTCGACGGTCGATGCTGCTCTGGCGGTCGTGATCTCGCCGCACAGTCCGTCGAGCATGACGTCGCTCCCCGTCCGCCGGGCGGCCCATGCCGCCGGCGATCTATCTCGCTTTCGGGCACCCCAGATCCGGTTCGAGGGGCAGGTTGATGTGGCGCTCGCGGCCGCGCTGGTCGCCGATGGGCAGCGGGCAGGGTTCTCGCTCACCTGGGCGGAGGAGACGGAGCTCGATCATGGGGTTGTCGTTCCTCTGCATTCGCTGGTGCAGACGATGGCGAACAAGCGCTTCATCTTCCTTGGTGTCAGCGGCTGGCCGCTGCATCGCTTCGTCGAGTTCGGCGCCTGGTTGCAGGGTCGACTCCGGGATCGCTCCGCCATCTTGATCGCCTCCGGTGACCTTTCGCATCGCCTGACGCCCGACGCACCCTACGGATTCCGTCCCGAAGGGCCGGTCTTCGACCGCCTGGTCATCGACGCCCTACGCGCGCGGGAATGGGAACAGATCGAAGCCCTGGATCCGGATCTCGTCGAGGAGGCCGGCGAGTGTGGTCTGCGCCCGCTCGCGATCCTGCTGGGCGCTGCGCGAGCCGCCAATCTGAATTCCCAGGTTCTCAGCTATGAGGGCCCATTCGGCGTCGGCTATCCGGTTGTCGCCTTCACCGCGTCCGGTGTCCCGAAAATCGCGCTCGATATTCAAACGCTGGGCCGCCATGCGATCGACACCTATCTGCGAACACGTCAATTGATCGAACCGCCGGAGCCGATTCCCATCGAGCTGCAGGAGCCGTCGGCGGTTTTCGTGACCCTCCGCAAGGATGGTGAGCTGCGCGGCTGCGTCGGCAGCGTGCGGCCCACCGAGGCGACCGCAGCGCATGAGCTGATCCGCTACGCGGTCGCGTCTGCCGTGCGTGATCCACGATTCGACCCGGTGCGCCTCGATGAGGTGAATGCGCTGACGATCAAGGTTCAATTGCTCGAGCCGCCGGAGCCGGTAACCAACATTGGCGGGCTCGATCCGCACGTCTATGGGATCATCGTCCGCCGAGGCGACCGCCAGGCCCTGCTGCTGCCAGACATCGACGGCATCGAGACACCCGAGCAGCAAATCCTTGCCGCCTGTCAGAAGGCTGGCATCGATCGCCACGCGCCGCTGGAGCTCGAGCGCTTCCGCACCCGTACGCTCGCGTGATCGCCCTATTTGCCAACCCAGAACAAATTGGCCACCGCTCAGACGGTCATCCCGAGCGCCCCGAACGCGTCAGCGCCATCCTGGACGCGATCGCAGTCTCCGACCTCGGCCTCACCCCGGAACCGGCGCCGCCGGCGCCGGAGGCGATGATCCATCGCGTCCACGATCCGAGCTACGTCGCGATGCTTGATCGCGCTGCGTCGGCGGGTGGCGGTTTTCTCGATCCTGACACCTACATCACGCCACTATCGATGCTCGCTGCCCGCAGCGCGGCGGGCGCCATGGTGGAGGGCGTAAACCGGGTGCTCGACGGGAAGATGAAACACGCGCTCGCGATCGTGCGGCCGCCCGGCCATCATGCCGAGCACGCTCAGGCCATGGGCTTCTGCCTCATCAACAATGTCGCGGTCGGCCTCATCGCGGCCCGCGCCAAGGGCAGTCGCCGCATCGGGGTACTCGACTTCGACGTTCACCATGGCAACGGCACGCAGCACAGTTTCGAGAATGATGCCGAGGTCTTCTACGCGTCGATCCATCAGTACCCGTTCTATCCGGGGACCGGAGGTGCCGGCGAGCGCGGGGCGCATGGCAACGTCCTCAATGTTCCGCTCGCAGGTGGCAGCGGAGATTCGGTTTTTCTCGGCGCCTGGGAAAAGAAGATCGGCCCGGCACTCGCGGCGTTCCGTCCAGAGCTGCTGCTGGTGTCGGCCGGCTTCGACGCCCACGAAGATGACCCGCTGGGCGGCCTCGAGGTCACGACCGAGGGCTACCGCGAGCTCGCCCAACTGATCAAGGGGTGGGCCGTCGAGCATTGTCGTGGGCGGACGGTCTGGGCGCTCGAAGGCGGTTACAACCTGCGCGCGCTCGGCGATTCCGTGGTGTCGTGCCTCGAGGTGCTGCTCGATGAGACCACTGACGGTGACCAGCGCGTGGACACTGCGGGTGATCGAGGGTACAATAGCGGCTCGCCGGACTAAGTCTGGAGGCAGGAACCATGGCGAAGTCACGCGATAAAGGCAAGCGCGAAGTCAAGAAGAAGAAGAAGGAAAAGACGCCAAAGGGCGCTCCCGCGCCGTTTAGCGACGCCGCCTTCACCCCACGGCGCGAGCCCGGCATGCCTGGCTCGGCAGGAGCGCCGCCGGTATAGTCGCCCGAGCTAGCGGCGCCCTTATGGCGCTGCTGCTCCTCGTCACCGCCGTGCCGGCGCACGCGGATGATCCCAGCACGCTCGCCGATCGGCTGGCCCAGGTGCAACAGGAGCAGGCGCGGCAGCACCAGCGGCTGAGCGCGCTGGAAGGTCAGCAGAACCAGGTGCGGCAAACCCTCGCGGCCCTGGAAGCGCAACTCGCGCAAAGCAGCGCCGACCTCGCACCGATTGCGGCGCAGGCGCAGGCGATCGAGGCGCAAATCGCGGATGCGCAGCTGCAGCTCTCGCACGACCAGCTCGCCTACCTTCAGCACGTGCGCGCCTTTCAGGCGGACATGCGCAAGCTCTACGCGCTCGGTGGTATGCGCTGGCTCGAGTTCGTTTTCTCCGCGCGCAGCTTCGATGACCTGCTCAACCGCGCGATCTATTTGCAGCACATCTCGGTCAGCGAGCTGCAGTTAGCGCGCAAGCTGCGCGCCGAGCGCGACACGCTGGAGGCGCAGCGCCGCGTGCTGGCCCAGGCCCGGGCCGACCTAGCGCCGCTGCTGGACGCGCTACAGGCGCGAGCCAACGCGATCGCCAGCCAGGTGGCCGCCGTCGCGAGTTATGACAGCGAGCTCGACAGCCTGCGACGCCAGACGCTGATCCGGCTCGCCGGGCTTCAGGGGCAGAGCCGCTCGCTACAGGCGGCGCTCGACCGCTATGAGACGGAGGCGGCGCTGGCCGCACTCCGCGGGTCCGGCGCAGCCTACGGTGCGACCTGTCCGCCGGCTGCGCCTGCGGGATCGGTGCGATTCTGCGGTCACGGCTGGGGCCACGGCGTGGGGCTCGGGCAGTGGGGCGCGAGAGGCATGGCGCTGGCGGGACAAAATTACCGCTTCATCGATCAGCACTTCTATACCAGCACCACATGGGCCAGCCTCGACACCGGTAACACGCCGATCCACGTCGCGGTGCTCTGGGGAACAGCGACCTACCGCGTGGTTCCCAGCGGTCCCGCGCAACTGGTCGTTGGCGGTCGGGTCACGAACATCGCGCCGGGCCAGACCGTCTCGTTCGCGCCTTCGGGCGGTGTGCAGAAGCTCGTGCCGACCTGGGCCGGCACCCGGATGACCGTCTACGGACCATCCGGTCGGTATCACGCCTATCGCGGAACCATCGTGGCCCAGCCGAGTGGCGGCCTCCTGTACATCATCAATGTGCTGCCGATCGAGGACTACCT
>DATNNA010000080.1:0-3731 GCA_035602075.1 Binatus sp. (SeqCode)
TGACCTTCGCCCGTGACTGGCGCACGGCGGGCATGGCGCCGGGGCGTTACACGCTCCGAGGCGCCTTTGGGCTGGGCGAGGCTCCGCCCGCCGGAAACGTCCCGGCCGTCGCGGTCGAAATCAGGCCCTGACTTCGGCTAGCGGTAGACTGGCGCCGCGATCGGCGCCAACTCAGCCGGCCGGCGTCCCTTGCGTCGGGTGTCGAGTACCTCGGAGGCGAAGCGATAGCCCTCTTTCAGGTAAAAGTCCGTAGCGCCGAAGTCCATCGAGTGGCGCAAGAACCCGGCGTCCGGCCGCAGGTGGATGATCTCCACCGAGCGACCCATCTGCTTGATCGTCCAGCGGGTGCGGTGCTGGGCGGCGATCTGGAAGGTGTGGTCGACGATGGCGTTCATCGACCCGAGCGGGGCCGGTAGCCGGCCGGCATAGCCCGAATCCAGCACGTAGACCCGGCGGGCCCCCAGCTCGATGGCGGTGTCCAGCCCGGTGGGATCGACCAGGCCGCCGTCGACGTGCTGCCGCCCGTCGATGACGACCGGCGGGAAGACGCCCGGGATCGCCGAGGAGGCCAGCACGGCCGGCCCGAGTGGGCCGTGCGAGAAGACGGCCTTGGTCCCCATGGTGAGATCGATGGCGACCGTATGAAACGGGACTGCGAGATCCTCGAAGTTGTGCACCTGCAGGTGCCGGGCGACGAAACGGGACAGCCCGCCGCCCTCGTAGAGGGAGGGCTTCCGCCGCACCATGTTCCGGGCGGCGCGCCACCAGACCATGTCCAGCGTCCGGCGGCTGACTTTGCGCCATACCTCCTCCAGCTGTTTCACCCAGTCCAGCTCGGGCCGGTGGGCAAGCCAGGCGCCATTCCAGGCGCCGATCGACACTCCGACGATCAAATCCGGCGTGATTTCTCGCTCGATGAGGGCCCGCAGCATGCCCACCTGGGCGGCCCCTCGTGCCCCACCACCAGAAATCGCGAATGCCGTCCTGTCGCGCCGCCAGTGCAACATGACAGTTTTTAGTTTAGGCAAGTGTCGCGATGACGTCCAGTCACAGCACGTTTTGCGAGTGACGACAAAGCCTGGTTGCTATACTTCAGGGTGACTCGCGCTCCTGCTAACAACTTGACGACCAACGAGTTCCAATAACACAAGGTGGTGGCCTACTGGTTTGTCTGATTTCGAGCTTTCTCAGGACTCGTCCGACTCGCAGAATGGAAGCGCCGCGACGATGGAGGAGTTCCTCAACCAGGAGGAGGCTTCCAGTAAGCGCTTAGCCCACGGGGACATCATCGATGGTGTCGTCGTACGGGTCGATCCCGACGAGGTTCTGGTCGATGTCGGCTCGAAATCCGAAGGCGTCATCTCCAGCCGGGAGCTGGGGACTCGCGAGGCGGGGACGCCTGACCTGCACTCCGGAGACCACATCAAGGTCTTCGTCCTGCAGCCCGAAAACGAGGATGGCAACGTCGTCCTGTCGCTCCGTCGCGCCCGCGCCGAGTCGGTCTGGATCAAGGCACAGGACCAGCAGGCTTCGGGCGAGATGATGGACGCGGAGGTCCGCGAGCAGAACAAGGGCGGCCTGATCGTCAACATCCTGGGCCTGCGCGGCTTCCTGCCCACCTCTCAGGTCTCCCGCACCTACAGCTCGAATCTCCAGGAGCTGGTCGGCCAGCGGATCGGCGTCAAGATCCTCGAAGTCAACCGCAAGCGCAACCGGCTGATCGTCAGCCAGAAGGCGGCCTTCGACGAAGACCGGGCCCGCCAGCGCGGTGAGCTCTTCGAAAAACTGAAGATCGGCGACGAGATCCACGGCAAGGTCTCGGGGCTGACGACCTATGGCGCGTTCGTCAACCTGGGTGCCGCCGACGGTCTGATCCATATCTCCGAGCTCTCCTGGGACCGCGTGGCCAACGTCGGCGACGTGCTCCAGGTGGGACAGGACGTCCAGGTCAAGGTCATCAAGCTCGACCCGGAGACATCGCGGATCTCCCTCAGCCTCCGGCAGTTGGGTCAGGACCCGTGGGATCACATCGAGAAGCGCTTCCCGCCCGGCGCCATTGTCGAGGGCGAGGTCACGAAGATCAAGAAGTACGGCGCCTTCCTCCAGATCGGCGATGGGATCGAGGGCCTGCTGCACATCTCGGAGCTGGCGTGGGAGCACGTCGAGCACACCGAGGATGTCGTCCAGGTCGGCCAGAAGCTGAAGGTGCGCGTGCTCCAGGCCGACCGCAGCCGGCGCCGCATCAGCCTGTCGCTCAAGCAAGCGGAAGAGCCGCCGCCGGGTGGCCGCGTCGACGAGGCTGAGGTTTCCGATTATCCCGGAGAGATCGAGCGGGTTCCGCAGGCGGAACGCCAGCCGGTCTATGCGGAGGTCAGCGCCGCCCCGCAGGAATAGGGTCCGCGCCCTACCCTCCCCAGAGGGGGAGGGAAACGTTCCGAGCAACCTCCCCAAAGAGGGAGGGACGCTAAGGGATTATTAGATTTAGCGCGTATTCGAACTGAATTTGCGCTATGCTTCCGAGAACAATTGTTTAGGCCCACCCGAGCAGTGGTAATTTCCTAACGTCTAAGCAGGCGGCCGGCCGCAGTTCCAGACGGGAAGTCTTTAGAGAATCCGGGTATCGTAATAGGTAGCAGATAAAGTCAGTCGGAGGATTTTGGTTGTACCCCTTTGAGAGATTTACGGAGCGAGCGAAGAAGGTCCTGACGCTGGCCCAGGAAGAGGCCGAGCGCTCGCACCATTCATATATCGGCACCGAGCACCTGCTCCTTGGTTTGCTGCGCGAAGGCGAAGGCCTCGCCGCCAAGGTGCTAAACAACCTCGGGGTCGAGATCAACAAGGTCCGCGCCACCATCGAGTCGGTGCTGGGCCGGAACGAACGCATCATCATCCAGCAGATCATCCCCACCTCGCGGGTCAAGAAGGTCATCGAGATCTCCTTCGAGGAAGCCCGACGGATGGGCAACAACTACGTAGGCACCGAGCACCTCCTTCTCGGTCTGTTGATCGAGGGTGAAGGCATTGCGGCGCACGTCCTCGAGGACCTCGGCGCGAATCTCGAGAAGGTCCGCGGGGAGATCGACCGCCTGCTCCACGAGAGCGGCCTCGACGAAGAGGCGGCGACCGCGAAGAAGCCCTCGAAGACTCCGCTGCTCGACCAGTTCTGCCGCGACCTCACCGACCTGGCCGCGAAGAACACGCTCGACCCGGTGATCGGCCGCGAGACCGAGATCGAGCGGGTGGTCCAGATCCTGTCCCGCCGCACCAAGAACAACCCGGCGCTGATCGGCGAGCCCGGCGTCGGCAAGACCGCCATCGCCGAGGGCCTGGCCCAGCAGATCGTGCTCGGCAACATCCCCGAGTCGCTGCGCGGTAAGCGGGTGCTGACGCTCGACATGGGCGCGCTCGTCGCCGGCACCAAGTACCGCGGCGAGTTCGAGGAGCGCTTGAAGAAGATCCTCGATGAGATCCGCTCCAGCCGCGAAGTGGTCCTCTTCATCGATGAGCTCCATACCCTGGTCGGTGCGGGCGCGGCGGAAGGCGCGATCGATGCCGCCAACATCCTCAAGCCTGCCCTGGCGCGCGGCGAAATCCAGTGCATCGGTGCCACGACTCTGAACGAGTACCGCAAGTACATCGAGAAGGACGCCGCCCTCGAGCGCCGCTTCCAGCCGGTCTTCGTCGACGAGCCCTCGCTGATCGAGACGATCTCGATCCTGCACGGCGTCAAG
>DATNNA010000081.1:0-15504 GCA_035602075.1 Binatus sp. (SeqCode)
CATATCCACCTCAACACGCTTCATTACCGGCTGCGCCGGATCGGCGAGGTCACCGGCGTCGACCTGAAAGACGCCGATGCCCGGCTGGACCTGCTGCTCGCGTTACGGGTGCGGGCCCTCGCCGAGACCCGGTGATGAAAACCATGGCGGCGAAGCTCTGGGACGAGCACGTCGTCGTCGCGGGTGGCGACGAGCCTGATCTGCTCTACGTCGATCTCCATCTGGTCCACGAGGTGACCTCGCCCCAGGCCTTCGAGAGCTTACGCCTGGCCAACCGGCGGGTCCGCCGCCCCGACCTCACGATCGCGACCATGGACCATGATGTGCCGACCCGAGGCGGGCGTCCGGCGGCCGACGAGATCGCGGAACGCCAGATGTCGGCGCTCGAAGAGAACTGCCGCCGGGAGGGCATTCTCCTGTACGGCATGGGCCACGCGCGGCAGGGGATCGTTCATGTCATCGGGCCCGAGCTCGGCCTCACCCAGCCGGGCCTGCTGATGGTCTGCGGCGATTCGCACACCTCGACCCACGGCGCATTCGGTGCGCTCGCCTTTGGCATCGGGACGTCAGAGGTCGAGCATGTCCTTGCCACGCAGTGCTTGCGGCAACGCCGGCCGCAGACGATGGCCGTCACGGTCGACGGCGAACTGCCGCTTGGCGTCACGGCCAAGGACGTCGCGCTCGGCATCATCGCTCGCATCGGCGTCGACGGTGGCCGAGGGCATGTCATCGAGTACCGCGGATCGACCGTGCGGGCTCTGTCGATGGAAGGGCGGATGACGGTCTGCAACATGACGATCGAGGGCGGCGCTCGCGCGGGCATGGTGGCGCCGGATGAGACGACCTTCGCCTATTTGAAAGGGCGGCCGCATGCGCCCCGCGCTGAGCACTGGGAGGAGGCGATCACGCGCTGGAAGGCGCTGGCGACGGATTCCGACGCGGCCTTCGACCAGGAGGTCTCGATCGACGCCACCCGGCTCGAGCCATACGTGACGTGGGGCACCAACCCGGGCCAGTCTGTGCCGGTGACCGGCAGCGTGCCGAACCCGGTGACCGAAACCGATGAGCGGGCGCTAGCCTACATGGCGCTCGAGCCAGGCACGGCGATGGAGGCGATCGCGATCGATCGCGTCTTCATCGGCTCCTGCACCAACGCCCGCCTGGAAGACCTGCGCCTGGCGGCGACCGTGGTGCGCGGCCACTCGGTGCATCCAAGCGTGCGGGCCATGGTCGTACCCGGATCGGCGAGCGTCAAGCGACAGGCTGAGGCTGAGGGACTCGATGCCGTCTTTCGCGAGGCGGGCTTCGAATGGCGCGACGCCGGCTGCTCGATGTGCCTCGGCATGAACCCGGACATCCTGGGGCCGGGAGAGCGCTGCGCCTCGACCAGCAACCGCAATTTCGAAGGCCGCCAGGGGCGTGGGGGCCGCACCCACCTCGTCAGCCCGCCGATGGCGGCCGCGGCCGCGATCGCCGGCCACCTCGTCGACGTCCGCCGCTTCACTGCAAACCTCCCTCCTCCCTCGCGGGGGAGGGTCGGGGTGGTGGGGAGCTGATGGAACCCTTTACCCTAGTCACCGGCATTCTCGCCCCCCTTGATCGGACCAATGTCGACACCGACCAGATCATTCCCAAGCAGTTCCTCAAACGGATCGAACGCTCCGGGTACGGCCCGTTCCTCTTCTACGACTGGCGACGCGCCGGCGATTTCGTCCTCGACAGACCCGAGTACCGCGGCGCGGCGGTGCTGGTGACCGGTCCGAACTTTGGCTGCGGCTCGTCGCGCGAGCACGCAGCCTGGTCGCTGCTCGACGCGGGCTTCCGAGCGGTCATCGCGCCGTCGTTCGGCGACATCTTCAAGAGCAACAGCTTTCGCAGCGGCCTGCTCCCTGTCGAGCTCCCTGAGCCTCAGGTCGCCGAGCTGATCCGCATCGCAACCGAGGAGCCGGGTATGGAGGTCACGGTTGACCTCGCGTCGCAGCGCATCGCTGCCGGCGGATTCGAGGCCTCCTTCGCGATCGACCCGTTCTACCGCCGGTGCCTCCTCAACGGTTGGGATGAGGTCGCGCTGACACTCCGACAGGAGGCCGACATCGCGCGCTTCGAGGCATCCCGACCCGCCTGGCTACCGGCAAGCCGCTGAAAAGGTAGGGCCGGGAAATCGCCCGGCCCTGTCACTATCCTCGAGCTGACGTACGACATCAATCGTTGCCGCCGTGGTCGCCGTTGTCGTCGTCGACCGGCAGGAAGTAGCGCTTGAGCGTCCAGCTGGCGACGCGATGACCCAGCACGACACCGGCCTCGACGGATCCTCGGAAGTGGTAGCCGTTCCAGACGCGGGCGTCGACGATCTGCTTCAAGAGGTCCTTGACCGTCGCAAAGTGCTGAGAGGTGGTCAGCGTGTTCGCCCCGTTTTGTGCGCCGGGGATGTCGACATTGATTCGCTTCGTTCCTAGCAGCTTGGCAAACACATCAGCCATGGCGCCGGTGAGGCAGCCGTGGCCCGACAGGTAATCCGGGTGGTTGGGGGTCGTCAGGAGTGGCAGCCATGATGGATCGGCCACGGTATCCGGGTTCCCATCGATGTCGGCGTGCTGGATCGCGGTGGTCGGCCGCCAGAACTGGTAGGTGTACTTCGACTCCCAGCAGCCGATCACCGAATCGGCGGCGACCAGGTCGCCCATCGCCAGGGCCCGAGCGGCATCGACCAGATCCATGTTATGGGCGGTAACCAGGTCCCTGAAGGCCTTGTTGTACTGCGCGAAGGCGTTCGCGATCCAGAAGTAGGCGATCGCCGTCTGCTCCGGCGTACGGACCGTGCTGTTCTTCGCTCCGACGGCCTTCACCTCGTTGAACTGCTCTGTATAGGCTTCGCTCGTCAGTGTGGGTGGGGGACTCGGGTGAAACTGCGCGGCGCTCCTGAGCATGAAGGGCTGCATGAACCCGAGCCACGGCGTTGCCGCCGATTGTGCCGACGGTGGGGGCGCGAAGATCCATAAGCCGGGGGCCAACGGGCCCAGGCCATAAGCTGCCGTGGCTGCGTTGCGGCCGTCGGCGGCGCGGAACGCAAGGATATCGTCGGCGGCAGCCTTTCCAACGGCGAGCCCGGCAGCCTGGCTCGTCGTCGGCCCGGCGGGGATGGCGGCCTGGTACTGCGCCGCGAGTAAGTCGCGAACAGCCTGATTGGCCGCGTTGACGGCCGCGTCGCCGGTGTCTTTGAAGGTCGGGCCACTGAAGAGGCCGATCAACGTCCAGTACTCCGCTGCGATGACAGCTTCATGGACGGAAGCGCCCCTGGCGTCGGCGGCGAAGCCGTGGTACGGCACATACCGTCCGGCGATCTTCGTCACGGCATCGTAGACGGCCGCCTGCGCGTATCCGAGGTAGACGAAGCCCTCGGCGTTGGTTATGCCACGACCGCCGGGTGGAATACTGGGAACACCGTTAGTCGTCTTGGCCTTGATGACGGCGTCGACTGCATTCGCGTTCCAGTCGACGACGACTTTGGCGGAGAGGCCAGCGGACTGCTTTGGTGCGGCTGAGGCTGTGGTTCCGAGCATGGCAGCAGCCAGGACCGCGATCGAGGCAGCCGCCAGTGCCTTATACCGGCGTGGACGCGTCCGGACAAAACTGGTGCGAGCCATTTTTCCCCTTTGCCACCGGGTGTGGTGACGGTTGTGCGCCTGTGCGCAGCGAGTTACGCCCGTTCGGCGGCTCTGGCACGATCCCCCTCCTCGAGATCGCCAGAGCACGCGGGGCGGGTCACCTAGGTAGTCGTAGGAGCACTATCACGCGCTGTCGGCCGCCCTGTCAATAGCAGCGGCGCTTTGAAGAATGCCGCAGAACGCTGCGAGCCGCCTCCCTCTCCCTTACTCGATCAGTGACGCGAGGCGGGCCGCCGCCGTTGCCGGGGGGTTCGTCGCCCGAAGCCGCGCGGAGTGACTGGCTGCGTTCCGAGCCATGTCTTTGCTGGCCAGCACCCGATCCACGGCGGCGCCGATAGTTTCAGCCCTCGCCTGCGCGCGGGGTACGGCCTCGGCGACACCCAGCGCCTCGGCTCGGGCAGCCACGCCAGGCTGATCACGGCCCCATGGAATGAGCACCATTGGCTTTCCCTGCCAGAGCGCCTTCATCACGGTTCCGTGCCCTGCGTGGCTGACCAGCAGCAGCGCTCGTTCCAAAACCGCCGAATGGGAAACCGTCTTTTCCACGCGGGCGTTCGGGGGAGGACCGGACAGCTCCGAGGGCTCGTACTCCGGTCCAAGCGTGATGAGGACGCGGACCGGCTGATCCGCGAGCGCATGAGCGGCCGCTTCCGCGAGCGCGATGTCATCCTGTCGTAGTGAGCTGATCGAAACGAGGACCCAGGGATCGCCGGGTTCATCAAGGTAGGTGGGCGGTTCTCGAGGTGGCTCCCAGATGCCAAGAGGTCCGACATAGTGATGACGAGACGGCAGGCGGTCAAAGGAATAGTCGAAGACCTGGTCGGTCGCATGCAATACGAGGTCTGCTGACACGAGCAGCTCCGCATATCGCTTGATCAGGGGGAGCGCCCGCGGGCCGATGTCCTCTTGAACCGGACGCGGCGGGTTGGGACCTATGTAGAAGGTGCTATTGATCACCGCCCATGGACACGGCGGGCAGGTGGCGTCGACCGCCTCGACGCCAAAGAGGGAGGTGACGATCGCGGTCGGTCGATGACGGTCGATCGATGAGGAGATCGGCTCAGCGACATCGTGGGCCCACACGGTCATCCCGCGTTGAACCACTTGACCGGCCTTTGCCAGGTCGCCTCCCGCCGCCTGCATCGCCTCCTGGACGACCCCCGCCATGCGAGGGCCGAGGTCGACCTCTTTCGGAAGGACCTCGACCTCCACGTGGAGTGGAGCGAGGATGCGTTGCACCGACGCATCGCCGATAAAGGTGGCTTCGTGCCCGCGGTCACGCAGCGCCAGGCTCGCGGCGACGAGGGGTTGTAAGTCGCCGCCGGCGCCACCGATCGCGACGACGAGGATCTCGGCCACCATGCAATGATGCGCCCTCCTTTACCCGGGGCCGATTCAGATCGAGCGGTTCGGGGTTAGGTATCGTTTTGGACGTGTCTGAAGCGGTTCGGCTGGCTATGGGGTATCCATTTAAGAATTGGGCCGAGTTGCGACACGCAGGGTCGGTAGGCGACGCCTACCAGTTCGTCGCGATGTATTTGGTCTCGAGGAACTCGAGCAGCCCTTCGTGCGAGCCTTCGCGGCCGACACCGCTCTGCTTGACCCCGCCGAAGGGAGCCGCCGGATCTGAAATGAAGCCGCGGTTCAGGCCGACCATTCCCGACTCGATCGCCTCTGCAACCCGAAGGCCCTTTGCCAGATCCCGGGTGTAGACGTAGGAGGCGAGACCGCGGTCGGTGTTGTTCGCGTATTCGATGGCTTGATCGAGATCGCGGAAGGTCACGATCGGCGCAATCGGCCCGAAGATCTCTTCCTTCAGGATGTGCTCCTCGGGCGCGACGTTGCTCAGCACGGTCGGCGGCACGAAGTAACCCGGCCGGTTGGGCGCCTTGCCTCCGGTCAGCACGCGCGCACCGTGACCGGCGGCGTCCTGGACCAGGCCGAGCATCTTCTGACGGGCCGGGTCGTTGATCACGGGCCCGACCTTGACGTCCGCGTCGAGGCCAGAACCGATCGGTAAGGCGCCCATGGACTTCGCCAGCATGTCGGCGAACTTCTCGGCGACTTTCGCGTCGACATAGAACCGGTTCGCGGCGATGCAGGACTGGCCGGTATTGCGCATCTTGGCAACCAGGGCGCCCTCGAGCGCGGCGTCCAGGTCGGCGTCGTCGAGCACGATGAACGGCGCGTTGCCGCCCAGCTCCATCGAGCAGCTGATCACGTTCTCCGCGGCCTGCGCCAGCAGGATTCGGCCGACCTCGGTCGAACCCGTGAAGGACAACTTGCGAACGCGCGGGTCTTTGAGCATCGCCTTGACGACCTCCGACGAGCGCTTCGATGGGATGACATTCACCACGCCCTTCGGCACACCCGCCTGTTCCAGCAGGTCGGCGACCGCGAGCGCGGACAGTGGCGTCTCCGATGCGGGTTTGAGGATGACGGTACAACCGGCCGCCAGCGCCGGGCCGATCTTGCGGGTCGCCATGGCGGCCGGGAAGTTCCAGGGCGTGACCAGCACCGAGACGCCGATCGGCTGGTGTTCGACCAGGATCCGGTTCGCGCCGCTGGGCGCGATCGAGACCGAGCCGATGTTGCGCACCGCCTCTTCCGAGAACCAGCGGAAGAACTCGGCGGCGTACGCCACTTCGCCGCGCGCCTCGACCATCGGCTTGCCGTTCTCGCGCACCATCAGTTCGGCCAGCTTTTCCTGGTCGCGCATCATCAACTCGAACGCCCTGCGCAGGATCTCCGCCCGCTGCCGCGGCGCCTTCGCGGCCCAGCCACGGAAGGCCTCGGACGCGGCATCGACAGCGGCCAGCGCGTCCTGAACCGAAGCGCTCGCCACCGTCGCGATTACCTCGCCGGTCGCCGGGTCGGTCACCTCGATGCGCTGTTCGTCAGACGCCGGGCGCCACGACCCGCCGATATAGAGGTCGGTGTGTCGAACCGAGATCAGCTCACTGACAGGGGTCATCGCATTGATTTTCGCACGGTCTGCACGATCCGATCGACCGACGGCATCGCCACATCCTCCAGGACATCGGCCGCCGGCAGCGGCACGTGCGGCGTCGTGATCCGGACGATCGGCCCGTCCAGGTCGTCGAAGCACTCGTCGGCCGCGATCGAGGCGATCTCGGCCCCCCAGCCGCAGAGCCGCGGGTTCTCCTCCACGGTGAAGAGACGGCCGGTCTTGACGATTTCGGCGAGGATCGTCCGGGTATCGAGCGGCACCAGGCTGCGGACGTCGACGACGGTCGCGTCGATGTCCATGTCCTCGAGCTGTTCCGCGGCCCGCAGTGCTCGGGGCACCATTGCCGCCAGCGCCACGATGGTGCAATCCTTGCCGTTCCGAAGCACCTTCGCCGTCCCGAGCCGGTCGACGTGCTCGCCGTCGGGGACCTCGCCCTTGACGCCGTAGAGCGATTTCTGCTCGAAGAACAGCACCGGGTCCGGATCGCGGATGGCCGCGGCCAGCAAGCCCTTGGCGTCGGCGGGTGTGGACGGCGCAACGACCTTCAAGCCCGGGACCGCCATGCCCCAGTTCTCGAGGCTCTGCGAATGCTGGGCACCGAAGCGGGTGCCGCCGCCATTGGCAGTGCGGATGACGAGGGGGATCGAAACCTGGCCGTCCGTCATGTAGCGCGTCTTGGCCACCTGGTTCGCCACCATGTCCCAACAGGTCGCGAGAAAGTCGGAGAACATGATCTCGGCCACCGGGCGAAGACCGGTCATGGCAGCCCCCATCGCGGCGCCGATGATCGCCTGCTCCGAGATCGGCGTATCGCGCACGCGCTCCGGCCCGAACCGCTCGAAGAGCCCGACCGTGGCCTTGAAGACACCACCGGCCGCGCCCACGTCCTCGCCGATGAAATAGACCATCGGGTCCCGCGCCATCTCCTGGGCGATGCCTGCCGCGATCGCCTCGCGAAAACTCAGTTCCGCCATGCCGCGCCTCCATCGCTCCATACCTGGCGCTCGATCTCGTCGACCCGGGCCGGGGCGCCGTTGCGCGCCTCTTCGGTCGCTGCATCCACCTTCTGCTGGGCGCTGCGATCGATCTCGGCGACCTCGGGCTCGCTGATGCCGGCGGCCAGCAGGCGTTCGCGATAGCGCTTCACAGGGTCACGGCCCAGCCATTCGCGCACCTCGGCGTCCGGCCGGTACTTGGCGGGGTCCGCGCGCGAGTGACCGCCGTGGCGGTAGGTCAACGCCTCGATCAGAGAAGGGCCGCCGCCGCCGCGGGCTTTGCCGATCGTCTGCCGCGCCGTCTCGTACATCACATCGGCATCATTGCCGTCGACCAGGATCGGGGCGAGCCCGTAGGCCGACGCGCGGTCGGCGGCGGGGTGCTCGACGGCCGTCACGGATCGAATCGGTGTGTATTCCATGTACTGATTGTTTTCGCAGACGAAGACCACCGGCAGCTTCCAGATGACGGCCAGATTGAGCGCCTCGTGGAAAGCGCCGATGTTGGTCGTCCCATCGCCAAAGAAACAGACCGCGACCTGTCCGGATTTACGAACCTGCGCCGACCACGCGGCGCCCGCCGCGATCGGCAGGTGCGCGCCGACAATCGCGTAGGAGCCCATCGCCCCATGCTTGACGTCGGTCAGGTGCATCGATCCACCCTTGCCATGGAGCATGCCGTTGCCGCGTCCGAGCAATTCCGCCATGGCAGCTGCCATGGACGCACCGCGGGCGAGCGTGTGGCCGTGGCCGCGATAGGTGCAGAAGGTGTAGTCATCGGATCGCATGGCCACGGCGTAGCCGGCGGCGATCGCTTCCTGACCGAGCGCGAGGTGGCTCGTGCCGCGCACCAGGTTCTCGAGAAACAGCTCGTAGGCGCGCTGCTCGAAATCGCGGAGCTCGACCATCAGTTGATAGAGGCGCAACCTGGTCGGGCGGTCGATGTCAGCGGCCGGCAGTTTCTCGACCTGCGTGCTCAATAGGCGTTCGCGATGACGAGCTCTTCGGCGGGGAAGAGGGTGATCACCTCGTGCCCCGTCGCGGTCACCACGATTTCCTCCTCGATGCGGGCCGCCGAATGGCCGTCTGACGCCGGGCAGTAGGTCTCGAGTGCGAAGACCATCCCCTCCTTGAGCTCGACCGGGTGATCCAGCGAGTTGAGGCGGCTGATGATCGGTCGCTCGTGCAACGCCAGGCCCAGGCCGTGCCCAAATTGCAGCCCGAAAGCTTCCATCTCGCTCTCGAAGCCGAAATCCTGCGCTTTTGGCCAGGCCTTGGCGATCAGGTCGGTCGTCACACCAGGCTTGACCATGTCGATCCCCGCATCGATCCATTCGCGCGCCTTCTTGTAAGCGTCGCGCTGGCTCTGCGTCGCCCGGCCGACGCTGAAGGTCCGGTAGTAGCAGGTGCGATAGCCGTTGTAGGCCTGGATGATGTCGAAGAAAGCCTGGTCGCCGGGCCGGATCAGGCGATCGGAGAAGACGTGTGGATGCGGGCTGCAGCGCTCGCCGGAGACGGCGTTGATCGCCTCAACATCGTCCGAGCCCATGTCGTAGAGCTGCTTGTTCGCGATCGCAACGATCTCGTTCTCGCGGATGCCTGGCTTCAGCACTTCGTAGATCGTCTGGTAGACGCCGTCGACCAGCGCGGCCGACATGCTGAGCAGGGTGATCTCGTCCTGCGACTTGATCTGGCGCGCGTCGAGCATCGCCTGCTGCCCGTCGACGACCTTGATGCCGCACTTCTGCAAGGCGAACACCATGGGCAGCTCGGCGATGTCCACGCCGAGCGGTTCGCCGGCGACGCCCTGCTCGCGCATGAGGTCCTTAACGGTTTTTGCGACGTCATCCGACAGCCCGACTTCGGGGGCGACCGATCCACGTAAGCCCGTCATTCCCGCCCGAGAATTCTCCGGCTTGAGCCAGGGCGCGTGCAAGCGATGCGCCTTCGCCGCCGAGCCGAAGTCCCACAGGACCGGGTCGCCACCGCGAGTCAGCAGCGCGAAGCGCGCCACTTTGTCGCGGGCCCACTCACCGATGGTGGTGCTGGTGATGTAGCGGATGTTGTTCATGTCGAAGACCAGCACCGCACCCAGACCGGCATTCGCGATCGCCTGGCGCGCGCGTCCGAGCCGGTAGTCGTGGAGGCGGCGGAAGTCGACACGCTCCTCCCAATCGACGTGCATCCGCCCTGGAGCGGGTACGGAGGTCACGGTGAACTCGGACTTCGTTCGTGCCACCGGGCTCAAGGTTAACGAATGGCGGGAGGGGGTCCGGTCGACTGGCGCACCACCAGCTCGGGGGCAAGCCGTCGGGGTGCCGGTGTCCGGCCGGGCGATTTGAGCATCGTAATGAGCATCTCGGCGGCGGTCCGGCCGAGTTCCTCGCGGGGTTGACGGATGGAGGTGAGCGGCGGCACGATGCGCTCCACGTGCGGCAAATTGTGGTAGCCGATCATCGACAGGTCCCTCGGAACCAGCAAGCCTCGTTCCTCGGCCGCCCTCAGCGCGCCGAACGCCATCAGGTCGTGATGCACGAAGATCCCGGTCGGCCGCGGTCCCTTGCGGTCGAGGAGCTTGCCCATCATCTGACTACCCTCGTCGGGTGATCCTGTCGGGGCGGTGGTCTGGACGACCACTTCCACGGCGCCGGCGTCCGCGATCGTTTTGCTGAACCCCTGGGCGCGCAAGAAGCAGGAGTTGATGTCCATGGGTCCCCGCAATTGGGCGACGCGCCGATGCCCGAGCGAGAGGAAGTGTTTGGCGGCCAGCACGCCGCCGAGGAAATCGTCATTGGTGGCGGACGGCAAGCGGATCCCGGGAACATTTTGAACCGCCAGCACGAGCGGGATGCCCTGACGGCGGATCCTGCGCAGCTTGGGAGCGTCCCTGGTTCGAGCGGCGGTCATGATGATGGCGTCGACCCGGCGGCTCATCAGGTGATTGATGATCCGGTCCAGGCGTCCCGAATCGTCCTGCGTCTCCGAGATCAATGACATCAGCCCGGCCCGCTCCAGCTCGTTGGCGATGCCACGGAGGACCGGGGCAATGTTGGGATTCCCCAGGTCGGCCGCGATTACGGCGACGGTATTCGTGATACCGCGCTTCAAGCCACTAGCCACCATGTCCGGCTGGTACCCCATCCGCTTGGCGACCGCCTGGACGTGCTTCCGCGTGTCGACGCTCACCCGCCTCACGGTGGCGGGATCGAGCGCGCGGGAAACGGTCGAATAGTGGACGCCCGCCGCGCGAGCGATATCCTCTAGGGTCACGATCGTTCGTCCCCGGCGCGCGTCGCGGTCGCCCACCCCGTCGCCCCTCCCTTGCATCCACGCAGGCGTTGCGCGCCTGATCCAACGTTAACCGCTTGTGAAGCGGTCTGCATTGGGAGGAACGTTCGAAAGCCTCCCCAGGGTACGGTCCAACGGCGACAAACGTTTGGCAAAGACTGAGACGATGTTAGCCAATCGTTTGACAGATCAAATCCCGCTGGCTAGCATGGCGGTCAGCGAGGGGTTCGCCACGTGCTATCCCCGAGTTCCAGGGCGGCGAAGGGGGCGGCGATATGGATACCGGCGCAGAGCGGTTGTCTGTAGCGCCGCTCCGCCTTGGTGCGACTCGCCGGTTCGGTCCTCGGGGGCGCTTCGGCCGCTTACCCGTCCTCGAGCCCGTCCGACACCCGGCGCGCCTCGGGCCCCAGTTTCAGGTTGGCTCCACGCGCCTCGAGCTCGAGCAGCGCGGCAAAGTCGACATCCCCGAGGCCGTTCCCGATCAGGCTGACGACGATCTGGTGGGTGAGCGCCGCGACCGGCAAGGGGACGTTGAGCTGCCGCGCGGCATCCAACCCGAGTTCAAAGTCCTTCCGCAGCAGGTGGCCGGTGAAGGTCGGCGTGAAGTCCAGGCTGACGAACGCCGGCGTCTTGTACCGGCTGAACGTCGAGCCCATCACGCTGCCATTGATGAACTCGAGGTAGTCGGCGCGGGCGATCCCGCCGCGCTCCGCCAGGACCGTCGTCTCAGCGAGGATCTGGGTGACCACGCCAAGGATAAGGTTGTGACAGATCTTGACCAGCCGAGCTGCCTCGCCCTCGCCGACATAGGTCACGCTTTTGCCCAGCATCTCTAAGTAGGGCAGTGCCTGCTCGAACGCGTAACGCGGTCCCGAGACAACCAGGCTCAGCTTGCCGGCGCGGGCGACCTTCGGGTTGCCGCTGACCGGGGCGGCGAGCAGCGCCGACCCGAGCTCTGCCGCTTTCTCCCGGATCGCTTGCGAGACGTCCATCGAGACGGTGGAGGTGTCGATCACCAGGGCGGGCACCCGGTTGCCGTTGGCTAGCAGGCCGTGCGCCCCGGTCATGACCTCGGCGAAGTCGCGCGATCCGGCCACAGAGGTGATGACGATATCGCGATCGCTGAGGTCCGCCGGCCGGTCGACGAGCCGCGCACCCGACTTCGCCAGCGGCTCGGCTTTGGCGCGGGTGCGGTTATACACCGTCAGGTCGCAGCCCTGCTCCAGAAGCCGCGAGGCGAGCACCGAGCCCATGCGGCCGGTGCCGATCCAGCCGAGTGTCAGGCGCTCAGTTTTCGCGGCCGTCATCGCGTCTCCCCTCGTTTGTTGGCGGAAGGCTGCCGGGTCATTCTGTGGCAAACCCCGCCGCGACCGGCAGGCGGGCCTCCATGCCGGCGCCGGCGTCCGTTGATCCGCGGACGATCAGCTCCGGGTTAAAGATCACCCGCCGCTGGCTGGGCTCGCCCGTCTCGATCTGCTCGAGCAACAGCCGCACCGCCACGGAGCCGAAATCGTGGATTGGTACATGGACCGTCGTCAGTGCCGGCATCATTCGACTCGCGAGTGGGATGTCGTTGTAGCCGACGATCGCAACATCCTCCGGGATGCGCAAGCCCATCCGGCGGGCCACGCCAAAAGCCCCGACGGCCGTCATGTCGGTCACGGCGAAGATCGCGGTCGGGCGATCATCGAGCGCCAGGAGCCGCTCGGCTGCCCGCGCGCCGCCTTCCTCCGTGTAGCCGGACTCGATGACGAGGCGCGGATCCGCGGGAAGCCCGCGTTCGGTGAGCGCGGCCAGGTAACCCCGCCGTCGGAGCACGCCGGTGCTCACCGTCGCCTTGCCGGCGAGGTGACCGATCCGCCGGTGGCCAAGATCTGCGAGATGGGCCGTCGCGATGTGGCCACCGACCAGGTCATCCGAGCCAACGAAGGGGTCATGAGCCTCGTCGCTGTAGCGGTTCACCAGGACGTAGGGAATCCGCTGGTGGCGCAGCCAGCGGACGGTCGGATCCTTGAGGAAGCTGCTGGCAAGGATGACGCCATCGACCCGGCGCGCATGGAGGCTCTGCAGGTGCGACCGCTGCCGTTCGGGGCTCCCGTCCGTGTTGCAGAGCAGGACGTTGTAGCCCCGAGGCGAGGCGCCGTCCTCGACGCCGCGAAAGAGCGCGGCGAAAAAGGGATTGGTGATGTCCGGGATGACGACGGCCAGCACCAGCGTTTGCCGCAGTTTCAGGCCGCGCGCCACGCCGTTGGGCCGGTATTCCGTTTCGCGCAGCAGCGCCTCGATCCGCTGCCGCGTCACCGGCGCGATCCGCAGCTCCGGGTCGTGGTTCGCGACCCGCGAGACGGTGGAGGGGTGGACGTGGGCGCGAGCGGCCAGCTGCTTCAGCGTGACGGGCATGCTCGTGTCCTCATTGACAATCGTTTGACCCCTGCCTAAGATAGAACAATCGTTTGTTCAATGCAAGGAACAAACGGGACAGCGGAAGCACAACGAGTCGAGTCGGCAGGAAGGGAGGGAGCATGCGTAGGCCCGTGTCGATGATCGTGGCAGGGTTCGCCCTGGTTCTGTCAGCGTGCGGCGGCTCATCAGCGAGCACGAACCCGTCACCCCAGGCGTCGATCACGATTGGGGTTTCGGTGTCGCTGAGCGGTGACTTCTCGGCGGATGGAAAGGCGCTGGAGCAGGGATACGACCTGTGGATGCAGGACGTGAATAAGAAGGGCGGACTGCTCGGCCACCAGGTGACGATGAAATACGTCGATGACGCCAGCAGCCAGCAGCAGGTGGTGACGAACTATACAAGCCTGATCACGCAGGACAAGGTCGCGCTCGTCTTCGGGCCGTTCAGCTCGCTGCTGACGATCCCGGCCTCGACCGTTACCGACCGCTTCGGCTACGCCTTTCCCGAGCCGGCGGGTGGCGGTCCGGCCGTCTTCACCCGCGGACTGAAATCCATCTTCTTCGTCCAGCCGGCGGCTGTCGAAGACAACCTCGTGAGCTACACGAAGTGGCTGCTCGGGCTCCCCAGCGGCCAGCGCCCAAAGACAGCCGCCTACGCGACGCAGGACGATCCCTTCACACAGCCGCAGGTCGACAAAGCCAAAGGTTTGCTCGAAGCCGGCGGAATCACGACGGCGTCATACAAGGTGTACCCGGCTGAAGCGACCTCCTGGGATTCGCTCGCCCTCACGGTCGTCAACTCGAAGGCTGACGTCGTCATCCTCGGGACGCAGGAGCCCGACGCCGTCGCCTTCATCAAGGTCTTTCAGCAACAGCACTACAATCCCAAGTCGCTGATCGAAACCACCGGCCCGGACCAGGGCAAGGACTTCGCCGACAAGGTCGGCGCCGCCACCGAAGGCGTGATGGTGCCGGCCGGCTGGACCGCTGCCGCCACCGCCTACGGCAACAGCCAGTTCGTCAGCGAGTTCATTGCCAAGTACGGGGGGAAGGCCGGAGACATCAGCGCCGACGCCGCCGAGGCCTACAGTGTCGGCCAGGTGGTCGAGCAGGCGGCCAAAAAGGCGAACAGCATCGAGAACTCGAAGCTGATCACCGCCCTGCATTCGGGGACCTACCAGACGATCCAGGGCCCCATGTCCTTCGACAGTACGGGCAAGCCGCAGGGTGGAGTGGGCGTATACATCGAACAATGGCAATCCGGCCAGGCGGTCTTTGTCTATCCGCCGACCGTGGCCGGCTCTAACAAGCCCGAGTATCCGAAGCCGAACTGGCCTTAACTAAGCTGAGGGAACGGTGACCAGAAGGCGCCGTTCCCTCATCTTTCGCTTGCTCCCGCGATGAGCCTTGTCCTTCAGGCTGCAGCCCTCGGCATCCTGACGGGGGGCGTCTACGCGTTGATGGCCTCGGGGCTCACCTTGATCTTCGGCGTGATGCGCATCATCAATGTCGGCCATGGCGCGCTTGTGGTGCTCGGCGCCTACCTCAGCTTCGCGCTCTTCCGCTCCTTCCACATCGACCCGTTCGTCAGCCTGGTGGTCACGATGCCGGCGATGTTCGCGCTCGGCGTCGTCTTGCAGCTGGCGTTTATTCGCCCGCTCAAGACGGACCGCGAGGCGTTGTCGGTGCTCGTTACCTATGCGATCGCGCTCGGCATCGAGGGTGTGCTGGGCTACGTCTTCACCACGAACTACGTGGAGCTGCGGGCCTGGTACGAGACCGCCAGCTTCGCGATTTTCGGTTTCCACATCACCTACGTTTATGTCTTCGGCTTCCTGCTCTGCCTGGCGATTCTGGGGGCGCTGTTCCTGCTGCTCTACCGCACTACGTTCGGCGGGGCGATCCGGGCGACCATGCTCAACCGCACCGCGGCGCAGTTGATCGGCATCGACGTCGACCGCGTCTCAGCGCTCGCCTTCGGGGTTGGTGTCGCGACCGCCGCGGCCGGTGGCGTGGTCTTCGGCATCACGAACGCGTTCAACCCAGGCAGCCACTACGACCTGATCTCGCGCTTGCTCACGATCATCGTGCTCGGCGGCCTGGGGAGTCTCCGCGGCGCGATCATCGCCGCCCTGATCATGCTGGTCACCGAAGACATCACCGCCGTCCTCATCTCGCCGGT
>DATNNA010000082.1:0-3014 GCA_035602075.1 Binatus sp. (SeqCode)
GCGATGTCGTCCTGCTCTGCGTCGACAAGCCGGCCGACACCTGGCGCAACCTGGAAGCACGCCGGGCGCTGCCCGTCTCGCCCGGGACTTAACTCCGGGCGCGCTGGACCAATTCCCGGATGCGGGATGGCCCGATCGTCGCCCCGCCCCGGTTGCGCAGGTACTGGAAGATCTCAGGGCGCTGCCCCAGCGCGGTGATCGCGATCACATCGTTGGGTGCCGAGCTGTCCAACATCCACTCGAGCGCCTCGAGCTCGTTTGGAAACACGGGCACCTGCGGCTTGCCGCCGTCCTTGAGTCCCGCCTGCAGCCGGGCGACCAGGTCCTGCGGTTCGCGGCCACGCAGGTAGCGGTGCAGCTGCGCGATCGCAACCTGGTCGGGGCCGCGCGCCGCCGTGTATCCGAGTCGGTGAAGGATGCCATTGGTCCGGTCACCGGCCGAGCCAAACGCCAGGAAAATGCGGCCACCGGGCGCTCGCAGCCCCTGGCAGATCTCGATCAGACCGTGCATACCGTCTTCGTTGTGCGCGTAATCGATGACGACCACCCGTCGATCGGCCTCGAAAACGTTGGCCCGGCCGGGATTGCGCTCCGGGTCCAGCACGAAGGTGCGAAGCCCCTCGATGACGGCACCCTCGGGGATCCCCGCGCCGAGGGCCGCGGCCGCCGCGGCCATCGCGTTGCGCAGGTTATGGCTCGAGATCCCAGCCAGCGTGACGGGCACGTCACCGACCGGGAGGAGCCGGTGAGCGTGGCGTCGAGACGTCATGATCACTAAGGCGCCGTCGAGAACCGAGATCGCGCGCCCACCTTCGGCCAGGGTCGTGCGGATCGCCGGGTGGTCCGCGTCCAGCGAGAAAAGCCAGGGCTGACCCGACGCCAGTCGCCGCATCGCCAACACTCGCGGATCGTCGGCGTTGAGCACATCCCAGCCCTGCGGCCTCGTGATCTTCGTGATCGTGGCCTTGACTTCCGCCAGCTGGTCGAGCGTGCGGATCCCGTACTGATCGAGGTGATCCTCGGTCACATTGGTCACGACCGCCACATCGTTGTGATCGGTGCCCATTCCACGCAGCAGGATCCCGCCGCGCGCCGTCTCCAGGACCGCGAGGTCGATGCCGGGCTGCGCCAGCGCCTTGGCCGCCCCGCTGAACCCGGAGTAGTCGCCCGCCTCTACCAGCTCGTCATCGCGATAGACCCCGTCCGTCGTCGTGTAAGCGACGGTGTGCCCGGCCGCGCGCGCCAGCTGCGCGATCAGGCGCACCGTGGTGGTTTTGCCGTTGGTTCCCGTGACCTGAATGATGGGGATGGTGGGGCGCAGCACCGTCGGCGCCGGGCCGGGCTCCATCCTGTCGAGGCGATCCGCCGCCGCGGCGATAGCGCGTTCCAACGATCGTCGCGCGTCGAGGCACAGCTCGAGCAGCGGGGAAAGCTCCCGCGCAAACCCTTCCGCGGCTCGCTGCCGGCGCCACACGAAGGCGACGACGATCTGCCCGGCGCCCGGACCAGGCCGGCCTCGAATCGCGAGATGGGTCTCGGTCGCGTCAGCCAGGCGACGGGCGATGTGCACGGCGAAGCGGGCGACGTAGCGGCGTCGCTGGTCGCTGTTCGGCGCGCCCACGGTGGCCACGGGCGTGAAGCCGGCCCGCCTGGTGAGCCGCTGGGCCCCTTCGTCCGGAAGGGCGAGCCACGGCGCGACGTCCAGCGTCAGCTTGATCGCGGGTCGCGTGAAATAGAGGTTGGGTCCGTCGAGCACCCGCAACTCGACGACGGTCACGGCTTCAGCAGTTAGCTGGGTGTTTCCCCGGCGCCGCTGACGTGCTCGTGCGCTTCCGACACGCGCGCGTGAAGTCGCTCCAGCAAGAGGCGATACTCCGTCATCAGGTGGCGGGTGCGATCCCGCACGCGACGGTAGTCGCCCAAGGCCGGTCGTGCCGCCGGCGTTTGCTCGACAAATGGCTGAAGCGCTGACCCGAGCTCTCGGGTTTTCTGAGCCATGACCTGGAGGATCTGCTTCTTCAGCTCCGGGGACAGGCCCTCCATGATATCGGCATATCCCTGCAACAGCGACAGCTGGGTGCGGACTCTGATGGCCATCTGGGACGCCGACTCGTCGGCAACCGGGCGCCGTGGTCGAAGTTGGAGGACCTTATTCCGTTGTGGCATCGAGCTGCTCACGCGGTGAATACCAGCCCGTAGCCACGGCGGGGTTCGCTAACCAGCCGTGCTGGGACCCCCGTGGTCGCGAGGTGGCGTCGCAGCCGAACGATGTAGGTGCGAAGTTGCTCGGCGGAAAGCTCAGGGGCCGCCCAGGCAAGGCTGACCAGCTGCGGCGCCGAGAAGAACTGACCGGGCCGTCGGGCGAGGAAGGAAAGCAACTCCGCCTCGCGACGGGTTAGGGTCAGCCGCCGCCCCGCATACGTGAGCACGCGCCGCCGGATGTCGAGGTCGAGGCCCGCGAGCTCCCACAAGCGCCGCTCCCAGAAATCGAGGCGCGACTGCAAGCGCCGCAGGTGACCTGCCATCCCGCGTTCATCTGCGTCGCTGGCGTCCGATCCATTGGCGTCCGCGCTACCGCCGGCTTCTCGCCGCAGCCGGTTCAGGGTCCGATCGGCGAAGGTGACCAGCTCGCGATAGATCGTGACCCATTGGCGTGCGTCATCCAGGTCTCTGGTGTCCGGCACCTCGCCCTGGATGAGGTAGAGCTCCGTCATCGACTGCGTGGGCGTGCTGACGCGGACCATAGCCCGATACTACGCTTCCCCACCCGGCAGCACCTATATACGCAACAACGGGACGGGGGTAGCATGGGCCCAAGGAGGGGCAAGTTGGTCCAGAACGTGCCACCGTCAGCCGAGGCTGACGGTCTTGACACGCCGAAAGCCGCCCAGCGGTTTCCCCGAGCGGAGTTTGACGTGGTCGCTCTGGCCTCGTCGGCGGGTGGCATCGCGGCGATCGGGCACATCCTGGAGAGGCTCCCGGCCGGCTTTCCGGCGGCGATTGTCGTGGTCCAG
>DATNNA010000083.1:0-5220 GCA_035602075.1 Binatus sp. (SeqCode)
TACGCGTCGGCCGATGGGCGGCTGCGCGTCCACGAGTCACTGCAGGCCACGGCCCGCAGCGGTTGGGAGATCGGCGTCGCCGATCGCCTCACCCCTCTGCCGGAGGGCGCGACCCTGGTGCACCTCCCGGGCCGGATTCCGCTGGGACGGTCGGCCGGCGGCGAAATCGATCCGGTCGATGAAGCCGGCGCGGTGGCGGTCGCCGCGGTATTGCCGCCCGGCTACCTGCGGACCTGGCTGCCCGCTTACGCGGACGACGGCCGGCCACCGGTCCTGCCACTGTATGGCTACGCCGCGGTGGCCGCGATCGACGGCGAGCCGCACGTCGCCGGGCTGCGGACGGATCGATGGAGCGCGTGGGATCCGCAAGCCGAGGATCGTCAGCGCATCGGTCCCGCCGTCCGCGCCGCGGCTCGGGCTCTCCCGGACAACCGTCTGGTCCAGCATCTCGCGACCTGCGCCACGGACTACCGCTGTCTGACCGCCCAGAATTTGTTCCTCCGACGTGGCGAGGGTGCGATCCCCGTCTCGCCCGCGTGCAACGCGGCCTGCCTCGGCTGCATCTCCGAGCAATGGGGTGACGTCGAATCGCCACAGACCCGCATGTCGTTCGCCCCGACGCCGCCCGAGATTGCCGAGCTTGCCGCGTGGCACCTCAGCGCGGATGAGGCGAACTTCGTAAGCTTCGGGCAGGGTTGTGAGGGTGAGGCGCTGACCCGCGGCGCCGCGCTGGTCGAAGCCACCCGTCGGATCCGGGCAGCGGCTCCCGGGGCCACGATCCATATCAATACGAATGCGTCCCGCCCGGACGTCCTCCGCCGCTTGGTTGAGGCCGGCCTGAACTCGATCCGCATCAGCATCTTCAGCCTCGACGATGCTCGGTTTCGCGCCTACTACCGGCCCGTCGGTTACGGGCTGGAGCAGGTGGCGGAGTGCGCCGATGTCATTGCGGAGGCAGGAGGGCAGGTCACGGTCAATCTGCTGACCTTTCCGGGCATCAGCGACTCGCGGCCGGAAATCGAAGCGCTGGTCGGCTTCATCGGTCGGCACCGGGTGAACCAGGTGCAGCTAAGGAGCCTCAATGTCGATCCGCACTGGCTCCTGGCTCGGATCCCGGACCACACGCGCGGGATTGGCATGCGGGCGTTCGTCCGCGAGCTGGCGGCGCGCTGCCCGGGGCTCCACCTGGGCAATTTCACCCGGGCGTGGACCGTACCTGCGCCGATCTCGGCGTAACGACCAGGGCGACCAACCCGTTTGAAGTGATTGAAAGGCCCATGCCGTGGGCAAGCTCAAGCTGATGGCTGATCTGTATCCGCACAACCAGGAGCCCACTGCGGGCGGAGCCGACTATGGCTATGGCACGGACCGGCCGGTCCAGGCCGATATCCCAGCACAACCTGCCAGCCGCGGACGGCGGAACGGCGGGCTGGCGGCGGGGATTCTCGCCTTCCTGGCGTTCGTCTTCGGCAAGCTGTCCTACGTCGGGCTGCTGCTCCTTAAGTTCAAGGGCCTGTGGTTCACCGTCATCTCGACCGGCGTGACGGCGTTGATCTACACGCAGCTCTTCGGTGCGGCTTTCGGCATCGGCATCGTGCTCCTCATCCTGATCCATGAAAGCGGCCACGTCGTTGTGGCGCGGATCATGGGGATGCCGGTCACCCTCCCCGTCATGATCCCGTTCCTCGGCGCTTTCGTCAGCATGAAGCAACAGCCCCGTACCGTCGCCCAGGAATCGATCATGGCGATCGGCGGGCCGGTGTTGGGGTCGATCGCGGCGGGCCTCTGCTACCTCGGCTACCTGGCCATGCCCGATTCGAGCACCGGTCAACTGTTGCGGGCGCTGGCCTACTTCGGCTTCCTCATCAACCTCTTCAACCTGATTCCGCTGACGCCGCTCGACGGTGGCCGCGTGACCTCCTTGCTCTCCAAATGGTTCAACGTCGCCGGGCTGGTCATTGCGGCCGGGCTGCTCCTCTTCGAGATGCAGTCCGGGACGAGCGTGAGCCCGGTGCTCTTCCTGGTCCTCATCTTCGGGGCCTTCTCGACCTACCAGCGGTTTCGGTCGACCGTTCTCAACCCGGCGTACTACGCCGTTGACGCCCAGACAAAAGTCATCGTCGGAGCCCTCTACCTCGGGCTGCTCTTCGCCCTGGGAGTTGGCATGCTCCAGACGTCCGCCATCTTGAGATAGAATTGGGAGCCCCATGAAAGCCACCATCCACCCGACCTACTACCACGACGCGGTTGTGGTCTGCCTCTGCGGCAACAAGTTCACCACCGGCTCTACGCTCAAAGAGCTCAAGACCGAGGTCTGCTCGGTGTGCCATCCCTTCTTCAGCGGCCAGCAGCGCATCGTCGACACCCAGGGCCGCGTCGACCGGTTCCAGCAGCGCCAGCAGCGGAAGAGATAACTCCCTACCCCGTTGAGGCCTGTGTGGCCGGCGGAGTTGGGCAGGGACTAGGATGAGCGCGGCTGTGAGCCAGGAAAAGTTCTTCTACGGCGGCCAGGCCGTACTCGAGGGCGTCATGATGCGCGGCCGGACGACTTATGCGGTCGCGGTCCGCAAACCCGACGGCGAGATCCAGGTCCTGCGCGAGCGCCTGCGATCCATCATCTACACCCATCCGGTCTGGAAGCTGCCGCTGCTCCGGGGCCTGGCCGGGCTTTGGGAGCAGCTCCACCTGGGCATGAAAGCGCTCATGTGGTCGGCGAATATCCAGGCCGCTGCCGAGCAGGTCGAGCTGAGCGCGACCACCATCCGCGTCACGATGGGGATCGCGGTGGTCGGCGCCTTGCTCTTTTTCCTCGGCGTCCCGCTGCTCGCCGCCGGCTTCTTGAGTCGCGGCCACGGCAATCTCTTCTTTGGGATCGTCGATGGCGCCGTTCGGATTGCGCTGCTCTTGGCCTACCTCTATGCCATCTCGTTCAAGGCCGAGATCGCGCGCCTCTTCGCCTACCACGGCGCCGAGCACAAGACAATCAATGCCTACGAGGCCGGCCTGCCGCTCGACGTGCCCAACGTCCGGACGCAGAGCACGCTGCACCCGCGTTGTGGCACCGGGTTCTTGCTGGCCGTGATGGTCGTCAGTGCTTTCGTCTTTGGACTGGTCGGCCGTCCGGCGTTGCCCCTTTTGCTCCTGTCCCGGATCGTCTTTATCCCGGTGATCGCCATGCTGGCCTACGAGTTCATCCGGTTTGCGGGCCGCCATCGGAACAATCCGATCGTGAAGGTGCTGATCCTTCCCTTCCTGCTGACCCAGAAGCTCACGACGCGGGAACCGGACGACCGTCAGCTCGAAGTCGCGCTGGCGGCATTCGAAGGCGCCCGGCAAGAGGAGAAAGAGGCCGCCGCCTGATGTTCGAGCAGCTCGAAGCCGTTCGGGCTCGTTACTACACGATCACCGAACGGCTGGCCGATCCGGCGGTCCACGCCGACCTCAAGGAGCTCCAACGGCTCAGCAGAGAGCAGGCGCAGCTCCGCGACCTGGTGCAACTCTATGAGGCCTATCGCCGCGCCGAGCGCGGCATGGCCGAGGCGCGCGAACTGGCGGAGCAGGAGCGAGATCCCGAGATGCAGGCCTACGCGCGCCAGGAATTCGATAAGCAACAGGCGGAGCGGGATCGGCTCGAAGGCGAGCTCAAGATCGCGCTCGTGCCCAAGGATCCCACTGACGACAAGGATGTCATCGTGGAGATCCGGCAGGGGACCGGCGGGGATGAGGCAGGCCTGTTTGCCGCCGACCTCTTCAAGATGTACAGCCGCTATGCGGAGTCGCGGCGGTGGAAGGTCGACCTGCTCTCGGAGAGCCCGACGGAGCGTGGCGGCTTCAAAGAGGTGGTCTTCGAGATTCGCGGTCGAGGCGCCTACTCGCGGCTGAAATTCGAGAATGGGGTCCACCGCGTGCAGCGCGTGCCGGAGACTGAGGCGCAGGGTCGCATTCACACCTCGACAGCCACGGTCGTGGTTCTGCCGGAGGCCGAAGAGGTCGATGTGGCGATCAACCCGGAGCGGCTCAAGGTCGATGTCTACCGCTCGGGCGGCCACGGTGGGCAGAGCGTCAACACGACGGACTCGGCCGTCCGGCTCACCTATACGCCGGAGGATGGCTCTGCGCCGATCGTGGTCACCTGCCAGGACGAGCGGTCGCAGCTCAAGAACAAGGCGAAGGCAGAGAAGGTGCTGTTGGCCCGGCTGCTCGACCGGCAGATGTCGCAGCAGCATGCGGCGCTCACCGAGGTGCGGCGCTCCGCCGTCGGCTCCGGCGACCGCAGCGAAAAGGTTCGCACCTATAACTATCCGGAGGGACGGATCACCGACCACCGGATCGATTTCAAGTACTACAAGCTCCCCCAGTTCGTCGAGGCCGGCGATCTCGACCCGGTGATCGATCGGTTGATCGCCTGGGACCAGAGCAACCGTCTGAGCGAGCCGCCGAATGGCGCCGCCCGCAACTGACGGCGGGCGGGTCAAGGCGCAGCTCGCAAAGACACGGGCCACCCTGGCGACGGCCGGGATCCCACTGCCCTGGCTCGATGCCGAGATCCTGCTGGCACACGTCCTCCAGAGTTCGCGTGAGCGGCTCCACAGTCACCCCGACCGGCAGCTGACGGTCGCGCAGCGCGCTCGTCTGCGGCGGTTGACCAGTCGCCGAGCGGCCCGGGTTCCGGTGCCCTACCTGGTGGGGGAGCGCGAGTTCTATGGCCATATGTTTCGAGTTACCCCCGCAGTGTTGGTTCCGCGACCGTCGAGCGAGCTTCTTGTCGAGCTGGCGATCGATTGGTTGAGGGCGCATCCGCAGGCGCGGCGGGTCATCGACCTCGGCACCGGTAGCGGGGCGGTGGCGATTTCGGTCGCCAAGGCCGTCCCGCATGTTCGCATCGAGGCACGGGATGTGAGCGCGCCTGCGCTGCGGGTGGCAGCCGAGAACGTCGCCAACTACCGGCTCGGCCAGCGGATCACCCTGGTCAAGGCAGACTTGCTGCGCGGCGCCGCCCCGGCCGACGCCATCCTCGCCAACCTTCCGTACATTCCTGAGGCACTGCGGGGTGTGCGGCCGAAGGAACTCGAGTACGAACCGGCGCTCGCCCTCTACGCCGGCAAGGACGGATTGTCCCTGATTCGCGCCGCGCTCGAACAGGCACCCGCGGTTGTGAAGCCGGGAGGCCTCGTGCTGTTCGAGTGCGATCCGGCGCAAACGCGCCGCATAGTGCGGGTC
>DATNNA010000084.1:0-6476 GCA_035602075.1 Binatus sp. (SeqCode)
CGGCTCGGTCCCGGAAAAGCGGACCAGCACCCAGCTGCCGTCCTCGAGGTAGTACTTGAAGCCGTCATCGGTGCGCGACCGCGCCACCCGGGCGCCGGCGATCTCGGTGGGCGGTTCCTTCTCGAGCCGGGCGTAGAGCTCGGCGCGGCGGGCCGCGTACTCCTGCCGGTCGAGATGCAGGTCGTGGCGGGCGTAGAAGTGCGGCCCGACCAGCTCCGTGAGGTGAGCCATGATCTTCGATAGCGGCTGGCCGTATTTGACGATCATGTCGGCGAAGGTGATGCCCGAGAGGATGCCATCGCGCTCGGGGATGTGGCCGCGGAAGGCGAAGCCGCCGCTTTCCTCGCCGCCGAGCATCGCCTTGGTCTCCTCCATCTTGGGACCGATGTATTTGAAGCCGACCTTGAGCTCGTGAACCTTGACCCCGAACCGCTCCCCCAGCTTGTCGACCATCGAGGTCGACGTCAGCGAGCGAACGACGTCGCCCTTTTGCCCTCGCTTCTCGACCAGGTACATCATGAGGAGCGCCATCACCTGCAGCTGGTTGATGAAGGTGCCCCGTTCGTCGATGATGCCCACCCGGTCGGCATCGCCGTCGTTGGCGATGCAGAGGTCGAAGCCACCCTTTCGCATCCGCTCCATCGCCTCCGGCATCCACTGGGCGATCGGCTCGGGGTGCATGCCGCCAAAGCCGGGGTTGCGTTCGCTGTGGATCTCCTCGACGGTCGTTTTCCCGCCAGAGAGCAGCGCCCTGACGTAGCCCTGGCTGGCCCCGTACATCGGTTCATGCAGAATCTTCAGCCCGGCCGCTTTGATCGCGCCCAGGTCGATAAGACGATTGAGCTGGACGGTATAGGCCGGCTGCGGGTCGAAGACCTCGATCTTCCCTTCGCGCTGGGCATCCTCGAAGCGGACCTGGCGGACCCGCCCGCCGCGCTGGACCTTCTCGATTTCCTCCTCGAGCCGGGCGGTGACCTCGGGCGACGCGGAGCCGGCGTACTCGGGCTTGTACTTGAGTCCGCTGAAGTAGTAGGGGTTGTGGCTGGCGGTGATGACGAGCCCGCCGCTCGTCTTCTTGTCGAGGATGGCATAGGTGGCCACCTGGGTCGGTGCCGGGGCGTTGACGACGAAGACCTTGACGCCGTTGGCCGCCAGCACCTGGGCCACCTCGCGGGCAAACAGGTCCGAGGCAAAGCGCGTGTCGTAACCGACGATGGCGGACGGGTTCGGCCGGCTGACCAGGTACTGCGCGATGCCCTGCGTGGCAATTCGCACCGAGTCATAGGTAAAGTCATCGGCGATGATGCCCCGCCACCCGTCGGTGCCGAACTTGATGTCGACGGTCAACGCTATCGGGTCCCCATCCCGCCACTAATCCTAGCCGGGATCGATCAGCTGGCTTTTGCCGACCGCTCGCGGAGGTGCGCCTCGGGCTTGAGCCCGGCGGCGGCGAGATCGTACTGGAGCATTTCCCGGATCATTTCCGGGAAGGTGATGGTCGGACGCCAGCCCAACTTGGCGCGAGCCTTGCTCGGGTCGCCCCGCAGGTCGGGGACTTCCGCCGGACGGAAATACGCTTGATCCACCTCGACATGGTCCTGCCAGTCGAGGCCGACCAGCCCGAAGGCGAGTTCGGCCAGCTGCCGAATGGTCCACTGGACGCCGGTGGCGATGACGTAGTCATCGGGCTTGTCCTGCTGCAGCATCAGCCACATAGCCTGGACGTAGTCTTTGGCGTGGCCCCAGTCGCGCTTGGAATCGAGATTCCCGAGCCGGATTTTCGTCGAACGCTTGGCGACGATGGCGGCGACCCCACGGGTCACCTTCCGCGTCACGAAATTCTCGCCGCGCCGCGGTGACTCGTGATTGAAGAGGATGCCGCTGCAGGCGAACATGTTGTACGCCTCGCGGTAATTGACCGTCATCCAGTGCGCGTAGACCTTGGCCACCCCATAAGGGCTCCGTGGGTGAAACGGCGCCTGCTCGTTCTGCGGCGGCGGCGTCGAGCCGAACATCTCGGACGTCGACGCCTGGTAGAAGCGGGTCGGGTGGCCGGTCGCCCGGATCGCCTCGAGCAGTCGCGTCGTCCCCAGTCCATCCGTGTTGCCGGTGTACTCCGGCTGGTCGAACGAGATCTGCACCTGGCTCTGGGCGGCCAGGTTATAGATCTCGTCGGGTTGCACGGTCATCACCGTCCGGTTGAGGCCGCCCGAGTCCGTCATGTCGCCGTAATGGAGGGTGAAGCGCGCTCCCTCGAGGTGCGACGGATGGGCGTGCTCCAGGTGGTCGATCCGGCTGCGGTTCATGCTCGAGGAGCGGCGCACCACGCCGTGGACTTCGTATCCCTTTTCCAGTAGGAGCTCGGCGAGGTAGGAGCCGTCCTGACCGGTGATGCCGGTGATCAGCGCGCGCTTTGCCACGGCCACAGTGTAACGACGCTCACAGGTATTCGGTCTTGCCCATCTGCTTGAGGCGCTCGACGATCAGCTTGACGTCCTGGGAGCGGGCCTTCGGACAGATCAGGATGGCGTCGTCGGTCTCGATCACGACCATGTCCTCGAGGCCGACCGCGGCCACCAGCTTGTGCGGGGAGTGGATCATGCAGTTCTTCGAGTCGATCAGAACCGAGTCGCCTTCCACGAAGTTGCCCGCCTCGTCCTGTTGGAGGATGTCATGCAGGTCGGCCCAGGATCCCAGGTCATGCCACTCGAAGGTGGCGCCGACGACCAATAGGTTCTCGGTGCGCTCCAGTACCGCGTAATCGATCGCTTCGGTCGGCAACGTCTCGTAGACGCGGTCGGCGTCATCCCCGCGCCCAGCCCGGCGGGCGTGCCTCACCTGCTCCAGCCCCGCGTAGAGCTGTGGCGCGTGCTTGGCCATCTCGCTGAAGAGCACGTCGACCGGCCAGCTGAAGAGGCCCAGGTTCCAGAGATAGGAGCCCGATGCTAAAAAGCCTTCCGCCGTTTTGAGATCAGGCTTCTCCACAAAGCGGACCACCCGATACACCGCCGGCGCCTGGTCTCCGTCGAGCGGCGGGCCGACCTGGATGTAGCCGAACGCCGTCGAGGCATAGGGTGGACGCAACCCCACCGTCACCAGCGACCGCTTCGCCTCCGCCCAGCGCGCCTCGGCGTCGAGGGTCTTCAGGTAGGCGTCTTCGTCGTGACCGAGATAGTGGTCGGCGTGGACCGAGAGCATGATGGCCTGCGGATCGCGCTCCGCGATCGCGAGCGCGGCCAGGCCGATCGCGGAGGCGGTGCCGCGCCGCGCGGGCTCGACGATGAATTGTTCGTCCGCAAGCAGGGGCAGCTGCTCCCGGATGCTCTTCACCTGCGACTGTTCGGTCACGACATAGACGTTCTCCGTCAGGCGTGTCACGCGCTCGAGTGTCGACTGCAGCAAGGATTTACCACCGTGGAGCGTGAGCAGGTGTTTGGGCGACTTCTCGCGCGAACGCGGCCAGAGCCGGGTGCCGCTGCCACCCGCCAGGATCACGACATGGCGGGCCATCAGGCGACGCTCCGCTCGTGGCGCCGCCAATCGTCGAGCGTGTCGCGCAGCATCCGCTCCAACGCGATCCGCGGGCGCCAGCCCGTCAGCCGCTGAAAGCGGCGCGCGTCGCAGACATAGACCTCGGCCTCGACCGGATGTTTTCGCTCGGGATCCACTTCGAGCGTGATCGGGGCGCGCGTCATCTTCAAGAGGAGGGCAACCAGCTCGCGGAGCCGTGGCGCCGTTCCCGAGCCGATGTTGTAGACCTCACCCGGCTTGCCCTTCTCCGCCGCCAGCACGTAGCCGCGCACGATGTCCCGCACATCGGTGAAGTCGCGTCGCGCCTCGAGGTTGCCGACCTTCATGATCGGCGCCTGCTTGCCCAGCTCGATCCGGGCGATCTGCTGGGCGAAGCTCGCGAGCGCGAACTGCGGCGCCTGCCGCGGGCCGGCATGGTTGAACGGTCGCATCCGGATCGCCGCCAGGCCATGGCTCAGGTGATACTGGAGCGCCAGCAGATCCTGCGTCACCTTGCTCACCCCGTAGGGTGTGAGCGGCCGCAGCGGCGTGGCCTCGTCGAGCCGGCGCACGCCGCCCACCGGCCGCCCGTACTCGTCGGCGGAGCCGATCACGACGACGCGCGCCATCGGTTTCTGTTTGACGAGCGCCGCCAGCAGGTTGGCCTCTAGCCCGGCATTGGTGGCGATCGTCGTGGCCGGATCGTCCCAGGATGCCGCCGGGCTGCTCAGCGCGGCCAGGTGGAAGACCCATTGCGGCTGAATCTCGCGGACCAGCGTGCTGACCCGGTCCCGATCGAGCAGGTCGACCTGATGGGTCAGGACGCCGGCGGCGAGCTCCGCCCGGGGAGCCGGTTGCGCCTGCCGGATCGTGCCATGGACGGTGTGGCGTCGCCGCATCAAAAGGTCGGAGAGGTGGCTTCCGGCAAAGCCGTCGATCCCCGTGACCAGGACGGTCTTAGCCGTCCTGCGACTCCACCACCTGGAGCCGTTGGACACCCGCCTCGGAGGCGAGCAGGTCCGCCTTGTCGGTCCGTTCCCACGGAAGGTCGACGTCGGAGCGGCCGAAGTGGCCATACGCCGCTGTCTGCTTGTAGATCGGGCGGCGCAGCTCCAGCTGGCGGATGATCTCCAGCGGGCTGAGGTCGAAGTGTTTCTGGACGAGGTGCTCGATTTTGGGAACCGGGACACGCTCCGTCCCAAAGGTCTCGACGAAAACCGAGACCGGCTTGCGCACGCCGATCGCGTAGGCAACCTGGATTTCGCAGTGGGCCGCCAGCCCGGCGGCCACGATGTTCTTGGCGACATAGCGGGCGGCATAGGCGCCCGAGCGATCGACCTTCGAGGGGTCTTTCCCGCTGAAACACCCGCCACCGTGCCGCGCGTAGCCACCGTAGCTGTCGACGATGATCTTGCGGCCGGTCACACCCGCGTCGGCCCTGGGTCCGCCCAGGACGAAGCGGCCCGTCGGGTTTACATGGATGGTCGAGCGCCGGTCGAGCATCTTCGCCGGGACGACCTGTTCGAGCACGAGCTCCTGCAGATCCTCCCGGATCCGCTCCAGGCTGACTTCCTCGGTGTGCTGCGCCGAGAGCACCACGGTATCGATGCGCATCGGGCGGCCGTCGACGTACTCGATGGTCACCTGCGTCTTGCCGTCGGGCCCAAGGTAGGGCAGCGTCTTGTCTTTGCGCACCCGAGCCAGCTGACGCGCCAGCTGGTGGGCGAGCTGGATCGGCATCGGCATCAGCTCGGGCGTCTCGTCGCAGGCAAAGCCGAACATCATCCCCTGGTCGCCGGCGCCGCCGGTGTCGACGCCCTGGGCAATGTCGGGCGACTGCTTCTGGATCGAAACGATCACGCCACAGGTTTCGGCATCGAAGCCGAATCCGGGGTGATCGTAGCCCGCTTGCTCGATGGTGTCGCGAATGATGTCGCGCATCTCGACATAGGTGTCGGTGGTGATCTCGCCGATGACGAACGCCAGTCCGGTGGTGACCGCGGTCTCGCAGGCGACGCGCCCCAGTGGGTCCTTGGCCATGATGGCGTCGAGGATCGCGTCCGAGATCTGATCCGCGATCTTGTCGGGGTGACCCTCGGTGACGGACTCCGACGTAAAGAGATGGTTGCGGCGATTCATCGCGTCCCCGACTCCCAGCCGCTGAGGTACTCTGCCTGCTCGGCGGTGAGCGAGTCGATGGCGATGTGCATCGCGGCCAATTTTAGCCGAGCGATCTCGCGATCGATATCGTCGGGCACCGGGTAGACCTTCGGCTGCAGCTCGCGAGCGTGCGTGACGAGGTATTCGGCGCTGAGCGCCTGGTTGGCGAAACTCATGTCCATCACGGCCGCCGGGTGTCCTTCGGCCGCCGCCAGGTTGACCAGGCGGCCCTCGCCCAGCACGAAGAGCTTGCGGCCGTCCCGCAGCCGGTACTCCTCGAGAGACGTCCGGATGGTGCGGACGCTCTCAGCCATCCCATCGAGCGCACTCAGATTGATCTCGTCGTTGAAGTGCCCGGAGTTGGCCAGGATGGCGCCGCTCTTCATCGCCTTGAGATGCGGCTCGTCGACCACATTGATGTCGCCAGTGACGGTGACGAAGATGTCGCCCTCCTTCGCCGCCTCCTTCATCGGCATGACGCGGTAGCCGTCCATCACCGCCTCCAGGGCCCGGACCGGTTGGACCTCGGTCACGATCACGTGGGCGCCCATGCCACGGGCCCGCATCGCGAGGCCACGACCGCACCACCCGTAGCCGGCGATGACAAAGACCTTGCCGGCGAGCAGGACATTGGTGGCGCGGATGATCCCGTCGATCGTGCTCTGCCCGGTGCCGTAGCGGTTATCGAAAAAGTGCTTGGTCATCGCCTCGTTGACCGCCACGATGGGATAGCGCAGCACCTTCTTCTCCGCCATGCTGCGCAGCCGGATGACGCCGGTGGTCGTCTCCTCCGTGCCGCCGATGAC
>DATNNA010000085.1:0-16497 GCA_035602075.1 Binatus sp. (SeqCode)
TCACCCCAGAGGTTGAAGGCCGCGATCGTCCGCAGCACGTGATCAACCAGCCGCAGGGGGAAGCTCCAGAGCGGGCCTCCGCCCAGGACGGAGACGCCGGCAGCGCGATTGAGCACTTCCGGATGCAGCAGCGTGGTGATAGCGAGCGGGGCCATGACCACCGCCGCAGCGAGACCATACATCGCCCACGACGACCGCGTCCCCGGTAGCTCGCGGCCTGCCCTGAGTCGCAGGACGATTACGCCGGCGAGCACCAGCGCCACCAGCCGGTAGCTCGTATAGGTATACGCCCCAAGGCCGATCACCGCGCCGGCCAGCGCCCAGCGCCAGGCGGAGCCGCGCCGGACCGCCCACCAGAGCAGAAGAAAAGCCAGGTCGAGAAAGAGCGGGACGAGCGCCGTGCGGTAGCCGAGCCGGCTGTAGTGGACAGCCCAGAACGAGACTGCCAGGAGCGCCGTGCTGATCAGGCCGATGCGGCGCCCGAAGAGGCGGCTGCCCAGCAGGTAGTGCACGGGCAGCGTCACCAGTCCGATGACCACCGTCGTCAGGTAGAGGGCGATCGGTTTGCCTCCCACCAGGGCGACGCTGACGGCATCGAGCCAACTGATCATGCCCTCGATGCCGTTGCCGGTTCCTCGAGGGTAGATGACCTGCAGGCCATGTCGCGGCACGCCCAGCGCGTCCAGGCCATTCGCCGCGACATCCGCGTACAGGCCAGGAGGGAAAGTGTCGAGCCGAACCGTTCGCAGGATGGCGGCGACAATGAGGATCGCCACCAAACCGATCGATGCCTGGAAGTGCCAGGCCGCGGCCCTGAGCCGGGCTACGCCGTGCCCTCCGAGACCTTCTCCGTGACCTGATACTCGAGGTACATGCCGAGCATCAGGCGGGTCTGTGCTTCCAGCGCCGGCAGGACGCTGAACAACAGCCCCACGATCGGGTAAAGGCCAAGCTGCACGTAAGCCCAGATCTGATGCGGGACTCCCCAGGTACGCGGCATCGGCGGATTGATACGGCGCTCGACCAGGATCAGCGCGGCGATGTTCAGGAACGCGATGTTGATCAGGATAAAGGCGTAGAGGCCGAGCTGGTCGGCGCGGGTCGCCAGGTTCCAATCTTCGTTTAACAACCGGGGCAGGGCGGCGCCAAACAGCAGCAGGAGAGGCAGCGTAGCCCAGGTCAGGTGGTTGAAGATCATGTAGCCGTAGCGCCGCGCCCGCATCCAGAGGGGAATCTCCGGATGGCGCAGCAGCCGGACCGTCGCGTACGGAACGTCGCTGACGCCCCAGGCCCAGCGTTTGATCTGGTTGTACTGACTCGCATGCGTCTTGACGCGCTCCCACGGCATCCCGCGATCGGAGGCCTCCGGCGCATCGCCGTAGATGGGCAGAAAGACCGGCACCATCTTGAGGCGCCCGTGGGTCGCGAAGAACGACTTCCAGTAGAAGCGGGAATCCTCGGGGATGACGTCATCGTCCCAGTAGCCCGCCTTGATGACCAGGTCGAGCGACATCGAGTAGCTGCTGAAGGCGACAAGCCGGTCGGGGCGGGAGGAGAGGAACATCTGCCACTGAGTGCAGGCACTCGCCATGATCCGCACGGCGAATGGCACGCGCCAGAGGTTGTTGTGGAACATCGGGATCGGCTGGAACAGGCATTCGAGCCGCTTCGGGTCCTGGACGTATTGATAGGTCACATAGGCGAAGTATTGACGGTGGACCCGGAAATCCGAGTCGAGGTCGGTGAGGATCACGTCTTTCGCATCCAGGCCGATCGCCTCCAGCTCGCGACGCAGCACCGGGCCGCCGTAGGCCATCGCCGCCGACTTGCCCACGACGATGCCGGGCAGCAGCGGGTCTTTGATGTGCAAGAAGGCACGTAACCGCCCGCCGAACTCCTGCTGCAGCCGGTGGACGTTCTCCCAACCGGGACGGTCGCTTTCCCGGGTGATGATCGCGACTACCTTGTTTTCCGCCGGGTAGTCGGCCTCGGCGATCGCACGGACCGTCTCGCGAAGGATCGCGAACGGCTCGGTGTAGGTCGGAATCAGGACGGCGTGCACGATCCGATGCGGATCGAGCGTGGTCGGTGAGACGGCCAGCGCGAGGCAACGCTGCCACCAATCCTGCAGCATGGCCGTCTTCATTTTTCGATACGTGCCGCGGATGCCGATGACGACTGTCGCCGTCCGGACGAACCAATAGATGTCGATCAGGAAAATCGCGACCGCAATGTAGGGGGCGAACAGGAAGGATGCCACCACCGGGGCGATCAGGATGGTCCAGGTCAGCGCGCCCGGTGCCACTTCCAGGGCGCGCTGCACGCGCCGCTCGCCCTTGCTCAGGGATGCCCTCTTTGCCACCTCTTCTAACCCTAGTGCACCGGCGCCGGAGGCGTTGATTGTAAGAGCGGCCCGTTCCGGAGCCAAGCCCGTATTCGGATCTGGGGCCTGGTGTGGCGATTGGCCCGGTTTGGCGTTATACTGATGGCCGGGTTAGACAGGGCATCGCTCGCGCCTGTCCGACGCTCTGCCGAAGGGGTGGCTAGCCGTCGGCCCACCTGTGAAAGCCAGGCCCAATCTTATGCGCCACAAGGAGCGCCATTGACCTTACGGTTACCGCCTGTTGTCGCGGGGTCCCCGTTCGCCCATCGGGCCCCTGACATCACCGCGGTTCGCCTGCTCGTCTACGCTGCGCCGCAGAGCCAGGCCGAAACCCTGCTCGCCCACCTCGGCCACGACGCGCTGATGGCCTTGCTGAACGAAGCCACCGAGGGTGACGGCTACGTCGATATCAAGCACGCCCCGGTGCGCTATACGCTCAACCTGCAGAAGCGGACGGAGACCACCATCGAGCGATTCGGACTCACCGGCCAGCTCTTCGGGCTGCCCGGCCGCGATGTGGCTTTTGTGGTGGAACGGGTCCAGCCGGATCCCGACCCGTCCAAGGATGCCGGCGACGTGCTGACCGTGGAAGTCGCCGAGGCCCTGCCCGAGGCGGCCTCGTCCGTCCCGGAAGAGGATTGGGTCCGCCGCCAGTTGACCGCGCTGGAAGAGGCGGCACAGTTGCCGCTGGTCCTGGCCGGCCAGGCCTTTGCCAACCACGAGCGGCAATGGCTCGCCTGGCAGGCCGAGCAGGACGCGCGCCCCTACGAGGTCGAGACGGAGGGCGTCATCTGCAGCAAGTGCGAGAGCTTGCAGGTGGCCGGTGCCAAATGCACCGTTTGCGGCGCCGCCAATGGCGACCGCAGCGCCGGGGCGATGCTCGTCCTGAGCCGCCGCGGCGGCTTCAAGGAGGGTGACCGCGTCATCATTCGCACCGGTCACGGAGCGGATCGCGAAGGCACGCTTCTCCGCGGCGAAGGCGGCGGACGCCGCTGGCTGGTCAAGCTGCGCGAGGAGGGCCAGCTCGGGCCTGGCACGATCCGGCCGCAGCCGATCACCGCCGTGGTCGAGGTCCAGCAGCGAACCCTGAACGGCTTCCCGGCGGGCGACATCAGCCTGCGTCGCGTCGCGGCGCTCCTGATCGCACCCGATGAGGTGCTGCCCCCGGGAACGGGTGATCTGCAGCCATTCGACGAGCGCCTCAACCCGAGTCAGCAGCAGGCGGTGCGGAGCGCCGTCAACCTCTTCCCGGGGAGCATGCAGCTGGTGCAGGGGCCGCCCGGCACCGGCAAGACGACCTCGATCGTCGAGACCGTTCGCCAGCTGGTGGCGCGCGATCCCAGCGTGCGAATCCTGATGACCTCGCATGCCAACACGGCGGTGGATAACGCGCAGGAGCGTCTGCAGGGACTCGACTCGCTGCGCATGGTCCGGATCGCCGAGCCGGAGAAGGTCGATCCGAAATTCCGCGCGAGTATCGTCGAGGCCGACGATCCCCGGGTGCGCAGCGCCCATGTGGTGTTCGGTACCGTGAACCGCATCGCGCTCGCCTGCAAGGAAGCCGAGATGTTCGACTGGCTGATCCTCGACGAGGCGAACAAGGTCCGCTTCACCGAGACCCTGCCCCTCTTGCGCCTGGCCCCGCGCTGGTTGCTGGTCGGTGACCACCGCCAGCTGCCGCCGGTGCTGGACGAAAGCGCCGCCGCCTTCCCGGTCGATGACGATGAGGCGAAGTCGATGGTCCGCGACGCGAGCTTCTTCGAATTGAGCTGGGTCGTGCTGCCCGAGACCAACCTCGTCATGCTCGATGAGCAGTACCGGATGGCGGCGCCGATCGGCAGCTATGTGTCGGTGGCGTCCTACGACGGCCGGCTGCGCAACTCGCCGGAGATGGCGGCGCTGCGCTCACCGCTGCCGTGGCCATTCAACCGCAACCTGACGTGGCTGACGATACGCGGCCGGGAAAAGAAGGGTGGCTCCGGAAGCATCTCGAACCGCGCCGAGATCGAGGCGGTCGGTCGGGTGGTCCGCCACCTGCAGCGACTCGGCCTCGAGCAGCTGCGGGTCGCCGTCATCGCCATGTATCAAGACCAGGTCACCCAGCTTCGTCGCGAGCTGCGCATGGTGGCCCTGCCGGGACTAGCGGTCGATACGGTCGATGCCTTCGAGGGTGAGGAGGCCGACGTCGTCATCCTCAGCCTGGTGCGGAGCAACGAAGCGGAGCGCATCGGCTTCTTGAAGAAGGCCCAGCGCTTGAACGTCGCCATCTCGCGCGCGAAGCAGCTGCTGGTCGTGGTCGGCGACATCGAGACGATGACCGGTCGCGAGGGACAGGATCTCTACCGTCCATTGTTGGAGCACATCGAGCGCGAGGGCCGGGTGGCCGGCATCGGCGCCCTGCACGCTATGGACGCCGCGGTCGGCGGGCGCCAGCGTGGTGATCGTCGGCGGCAGCGTGTTGGCGCGGCCCCGGCAGCAGGCGGACGATCACGCCGGCGCCGCCGTGGGTACGGGCCGCGGCCGGTGACGCCGGGCGTTGCCGTCGCCGCCAATGGCATCCCGGCTCCGGAGGGCGGAGCACCACCCACGGAAAACGGGGCGGCCCCGCCGCCCCGGAAATTCCGGCGTCGCCGCGGTCGTCGTCGCGGCTCGGTCTCACCGACCAACGGCACGATAGGGAATGATTCGCAGGGTGCCGCGCCGACCGATAGCGGCTCGCCCTCGCCTGCCTCGAGTCCCGCGCCCGAGCGCGAAGCCGCGGCCCAGGCCGTCGAACGCGGCAGCTGACGGCCACCGCAGGCTAGAAATCGCTGGCTGAGCGCGGACCCCAGCACTACCTCGACCTCGCGGATTGGCGCCGTCGCGTCGGCGATCTTTACCGCTTGAAAGGGCCTGATGCGCTTCAGCGCTTTCGGCAGGGTCGCGATCAGCTGTTTCGAACGCACCCGCAGTCGCCCCTGTCAGTCGAAGCGCAGGCGGAGTTCAAGGGCCTCTCCTACTTCGAGCACGATCCCGCTTATCGAATGACGGTGCGGCTCGAGCCCGCCGACGCCGGCGACCCGCTCATCATCGATACGGGTGGCGATGATGGCGTCATCACCTATCGCCGCGCCGGCTGGTTGCGCTTTCGCCTGAGCGGCCAGGACTGCCGGCTGACCGTCTTCAGCCTGGTGGGCTATGGCGGCGGTCTTTTTCTTCCCTTTCGTGACGCCACGTCGGCGAAGGAAACCTACGGCGGTGGGCGCTACCTCTTCGATACCGTGAAGAACACGGACGGCCTGGTCCTCGAAATAGCGGCCGGCTCTCCGGACATCACGATCGACTTCAATTTCGCGTACAACCCCTCGTGTGCCTACGACGTCCGCTGGGCCTGCCCGCTGGCGCCGCGGGAGAACTGGCTGCCGGTCCCGGTGCGCGCCGGCGAGAAGATATTCACATGAGCAAGACCGCGCTGATCACCGGTGCCTCGAGCGGAATCGGCTACGAGCTCGCTCTCCTGTTTGCGCAGGACCGCTTCGATTGCATCCTGGTCGCCCGCAACCGCGACAAGCTCACGGAGTTGGCGGCGCGCCTCGAAAGCGAGTTTCGGGTGAAGACGCTCGTCATCGCGAAGGATCTTTCCCGGCCGACGGCGGTCGATGAGATCTTTGAAGAGACCACGGCCGCCGGCCTGGCGGTCGATGTGCTGGTGAACAACGCCGGATTCCCCGTCTTTGGTCTCTTTAACGAGACCGACCTGCTGACCGAGCTCGAGATGCTGCAGGTCAATGTCATCGCGCTGACGGCGCTCAGCAAGCTGTTCCTCAAGGGGATGGTCGAGCGGCGCGCCGGCCGCATCTTGAACCTCGCCTCGACCGCGGCATTCGTGCCGGGTCCGCTGATGGCCGTCTATTACGCGAGCAAGGCGTACGTGCTGTCGTTTTCCCAGGCGCTGGCCAATGAACTGCAGGGCACAGGGGTCACGGTCACGGCGCTCGCCCCTGGGCCGACGCGAACCGGCTTTCAGAAGCGCGGGGTCATGGAGGATTCGCGCCTGGTGCAAGGCCAGATCGCCGATGCGGCGTCGGTCGCGCTCGCCGGCTACCGCGGCCTGATGGCCGGCAAGACGCTCGTGATTCCCGGCCTGGCCAACAAGCTGATCCCATGGGTGGGTCGGCTCTCACCGCGGGGCATGGTCACGCGGGTCGTGCGCCGATTCCAGGAACGCGTCCCGCAGCATTAGTCCGAGCGGCGAAAGCTCCCGGTGAGGTGGCGGGTCGCCGTAGCGCCCTCCATTCCCATCTTCACCTCGTAACGCAACGTATCCCCATCCATCCAGAACGAGCGGCTGATCGAGGTCACCGCCTTGGCGGTCGGCGTGCGCCCGACGCTGGCGCACTCGACATCGATCCGCCGGCCGTCGACCCGGCCGAGCGAGATTTCCGCATAGCCGATGGGCTGCGCGATCACGAACTCGACGCGGCCCTCGCCAACGAGCCGCATGTAGCCGGCCTCGGCATGCATCGGCTGGCCGGTCTCGATCGCCTCCGTCCGCTGACTGTAGATCAGGAACGGCTTGCCGTTATGGGTGAAGCGGATCTCTTCCCGGTAACGGAAGGGCTTGATGCTCGGGTATTGACCTTCCCCTTCTCCGCGCCAGGTGCCGAGCAGGAAGGACACCGGCGTAAGCGCCGGGTTTACCTCGGTGGCGATCATGGGCTCCATGTTAGGGGCTGAAAATGCCCTCGGCAGGACTCGAACCTGCGACGCCCGCCTTAGGACGGCGGCGCTCTGGTCCCCTGAGCTACGAGGGCATGCTCCCGGCGGCGCGCCAGAGAGAGGTTATCATTGACATTCGCAATCGGGGCGTAGCTCAGCCAGGTTAGAGCGCTCGGTTCGGGACCGAGAGGCCGAAAGTTCAAATCTTTTCGCCCCGATAGTCACTTCCGGATACCAGTTCCGGCCGTGTACGATGCCAACCAGCCTCCGATCTGAGCCCGTGAGTTGAATCCTAGCTTGTTCAGGATGCTGCGCACATGGCTGTCGACCGTGCGCTCCGATATGAATAGCCTGGCTCCGATCTGCTTGTTGCTCAGCCCCTCGGCGACGAGCCGTGCGACGTCAGCCTCACGCTTGCCGAGAAATGGCAGGGCCCCCACGCTGCCCTCCCCCGCAAGCGGGGGAGGGATCGAATCGCCGTCGCGAGTCGGCTCGCCCAGCGCCAGCCGGATCGCCTCGTCGCGGCTCAACCGCCTGCCAGCATTCATCTCCGCCTGAAACTTCGGTCCGCCGAGTGCCGCTGTCGCGGACTCTTCCGCCTGCACGATCAATGGAGCGAGGATGGGGATGAGGCGAGCCCCGGCCTGCGTTCGGACCGTTTCCGCGGCACCGAGCAGCTGCGCGGCGAGGCGTGCCTGGCCGGATCCGGCTGCCACGCAGCTCAGCTCATCAAGCAACACGTACTGCGCGACCCGGTCGTCGATCCGCTGCGCGATCTTCAGCGCTTCCATGTGGTAGCCCTTTGCCTGCTCGAGATCGCCGATAATCAGTGCCGCGCCGCCCGCGTTCAACAGCATCATTTCAAGGCTGTAGAGATCGCCGACATCGCGACTGAGACGGACGCCGTCTGAAGCGGCTGCTTTGAGTGTCTCGATATCTCCCCGGAAGAGACCGTCGAGTGCACGAGCCTGGAGCAGCGAGATCCTGGCTGGAAAGTCATCGAGACCGGTTGTCACAACCGCGGCTTCGTCGAGCAATCGCTGGGCGGATACGGAAACACCGGCCATGTTCTCGGCGATCGAAGCCATCGCGAGCGCCTGCGAGAGGAGGGTGGGCTGGCCCAGCCCCCTGGCCGTCGCCACCGCTCGCTGGAGCGGCGGCCGGGCCGCGGTCGCGTCGGCCTTCAACACGGCAAGAAATCCACGGAGGAAAAATGCCCAGAACTGGCCCTCCGGATTTCCAGGACCACAGTCCAGCAGCTCATCCAGCCAGCGAACCCCTTCCGTCGTCGCGCGGGTGATCCAGTACCACGCAACCGAGGTGACGAGGTCTATTCCGCGGCGGGCGTCCCGACGAGTCAGGCAGTGCCGAAGGACGGCTCGGATGTTGTCGATCTCGAGGTCCATCCACTCGAGCCAGTCCGCAAGCCTGTACCGAGCCTCTCCGCGGGCCTGCAGGCATCTCGACCAGTAGTAGTCGGTGCATCGCTCGCCGACGGTGACCTCCTCGCCCGTCTCCCGGAGCTTGAGCGCGGAATACTCGCGCATCGTCTCGTGCAGGCGATAGCATGCGACACCGTTGACGTCCTCTTTCATCACGAGTGACTTGTCGACCAGCGATGAGAGCAGGTCCAGCGCACCCGCGACCGCAACGTCATCGGACGTGCACACAGCCTCAACGTCCTCCAGCGTGAAGCGCCCGGCGAACACGCATAGCCGCCTCAGCAGCGGGCGCTCCGCAACGGCCAGCAGGTCGTAGCTCCAGTCGATCGTGGTGCGCAGCGTCTGATGTCGCGGCAGGGCGGCACGGCCTCCAGCGGTGAGCAGACCGAAGCGGTCGTTCAAGCGATCGCGGATCTGCTCTACGGTGAGGACTCGCGTTCTCACCGCCGCGAGCTCGATCGCGAGCGGCAGGCCGTCGAGCCGCCGGCACAGATCCGCAAGTGCGAGCTGGTTCGCGCCGGACAACTCAAAGGTGCCCGACGCAGCCGCGGCCCGCTCCGTAAACAGCATGACCGCCTCGTTCTGCCGGAGCTGAGCCAGAGATTCAGCGGCATGAGCCGAGGGGAGTTGGAGAGGCGGCACCGGGACCACATGCTCGCCCGCGATCGCCAGCGGTTCGCGGCTGGTTACAAGCACGCGCACACCGGGGGCGACTTTGATGACCTCAGCCGCGACCTGAGCCGCGGAAGCGAGTAAGTGCTCGCAGTTGTCGATCAGCAGCAAGAGCTCCTTGTCCTTCAGATACGAAAGGAGAAGAACGAGCGGCTCGGTGAAGGCCTGATCGTGCAGGTCGAGCGCGACCATCGCGGCGTTGCTGACCAGGGCCGGGTCTCGAACGTCGGCCAGCTCCACCAACCACGAGCCGTCGCGGAAGGCACGTGCGAGTTCTGCCGCGCTCCGGATCGCAAGGCGGGTCTTTCCAACCCCTCCCGGCCCGACCAGGCTCACCAGGCGAGCCGCGCTGAGCTTCTTTCGAACTTCGGCAAGCTCGCGGCGGCGGCCAACGAAGCTCGTCGCCTCAGCCGGCAGGTTGCCTGACCGGCGGGTGGGCCTGGCCATCCTGACAAGGACGTTACTACGGGCCCGAGTTACAGCATCGCTCGGCTCGGCACCGGGTCAGTAATTCCACCGATTTCCCCGCTCCACCGGCTCCCTAGGCTGAGGAGCATGACGTTCGAGCTCCAAGTACAGCGAGTCGAGGTGAGCTTCGTGGGCGCGCCCCCGGCCCAACAGGTCAGGCGTGCAGCGGGCGTCAGCGAGGTCGAAATCGACGGTGCCACGTTGCGCTGTGTGGTCTGCGGCAGCTTTCAGCCATTTCTCGAGGCCTTGCGCGGTCACGAAGTCATCCGGCTGAGGTCGATATCGACGGAAGGAGATTACAACCATGCCAGCACCTGAAAACGCCACGAAGACACAACCAGCGGCCAGCGTCGTCCGCGCGGCAGGTGCCCTCTATCTGATTCTTGTCGTGACGAGCATCTTCGGCCTGATCGCTTCGCAGAGCTTGATCGTCCCGCACGATGCCAATGCGACCGCCCACAACATCAGGTCCTCCGAGACGCTGTTCCGCCTCGGCATCGTGAGCTCGCTGATCGGGACGATCACCTTCGTTTTTCTCGACCGGGAGCTCTATCGCTTGTTCAAGGATGTGAACGCGACGCGGGCCTCACTGATGGTTGTCCTGGTCTTGCTCTCGGTTCCGGTCTCGTTTGTGAGCTGGCTCAACGACGTCGCCGCCCTACGCCTCATCGACGGAACGGGTGTCTCCGGCCTGGGAGCGAGTCAGGTGAACGGCCTGGCCACGTTCTTCCTCGGCTTGAGCGGTGACACGGACGCCCTGAACTCGATCTTTTTCGGGCTGTGGCTGTTTCCTTTCGGCCTGTTGGTCATCAGATCCGGCTTCATCCCGAGGATTCTCGGCTACCTCTTGATCGTCGCCGGCTGCTCGTACCTTCTCGGCAGCCTCAACTTCCTTCTCTCGCCGCCATTCGGCTCCGTAGTTTCCGGGATCGTCACCGTGGGCTATTTAGCCGAACTGCCAGTGGTCGGCTGGCTGGTATTCAAAGCCGCCCAGATCCAACTCGGAGGAGCCAATGCACTGATCAGAAACCGTCCGAAAATCCACTCGAATCTCGAAGGAGGAAACTCATGGTAACCAGCTATCCGGTACAGTTCGACGTCGACGTCCCGACTCGACCGCTCAATCGACTGACGACAGCGTTGCGGATCTTCGCGGCAATCCCGATCCTCATTCTGCTCGGCCTGCTGTCGCAAGACGCCCTGCAGGGCGGCGACCATCACACGACGACGACGTTCGCGAGCGGCGTCGGCCTTCTCTTCCTGCCCATCGTCCTGATGCTTCTCTTCCGCCAGAAGTATCCGCGCTGGTGGTTTGACTGGAACGTCAATCTTCTTCGATTCTCGAATCGCGTCACAGCATACCTCGCCTTGCTCGATGATCAGTACCCGTCAACCGATGAGGAGCAGGCTGTGCACCTCAACCTCGACTATCCCGATGCTCGCCAGCTGAACCGCTGGCTGCCTCTGGTCAAGTGGTTCCTCGCCATCCCCCACTACATCGTTCTCTTCTTCCTCTGGATCGGCGCCCTCGTTGCGGTGATCGTCGCCTGGTTCGCCATCATCTTCACGGGCCGGTATCCGCAGAATCTATTCCGCTTCGTCGTTGGCGTGCTCCGTTGGAGCAACCGGGTTAACGCCTATGCGTTTCTCCTGGTCACCGATGAATACCCGCCTTTCCAGCTCAGCTGATTTCATGACCGGACGTCTGGGCAAAGCCTCGCCCCGCACGAGGGCAAGGCTTACCGGGGTCGTCTATCTGCTGTTCTTTGCGACGGCGGTCCTCGGCGCGGTCGTCGCGCCGGGGATCAGCGGTCCCGGTGCGACGGGCGACGCCGCGGCGACAGCGAACAACATCATGGCCCACCAGACAGCGTTTCGGGTAGGGTGGGCGCTCGAGCTGACCTCCACCGCGTTCTATGTCGCACTCATGGCGCTCTTCTACCAATTGTTCAAACCGGTGAGCAGAACCCTCGCCTTACTCGCCGCGTTCTTCGGCCTTGTTGGGTGTGCGGTCACGGCCTACGGCAGTCTGTTTCAACTCGCCCCGATGCTGATCCTCGGAGGCAGTCCATACTTGAGCGCCTTCAACCCGAAGCAAATACAGGCCCTGGCGCTGTTGTTTCTGAACTTGAACGTTCGGGTCGGCTACATCGCCCTCGTCTTTTTCGGGGTGTTCCAGATCGTACTCGGCTACCTGATTTTCAAGTCGACTTTCCTCCCGCGAGTTATCGGCGTGTTGATTGCCCTGGCCGGCCTCGGTTGGCTGACGTTTCTCTCACCGCCGCTGGCAAACGAGCTGCTCACTCCCCTGGAAGTCCTCGGCTTCGTCGCGGAGGCGGCGCTCATGCTGTGGCTCCTCATCAAGGGTGTCAACTCCCAGCGGTGGACGGAGCAGGCGGCATGAAAGCGATCCTTTGCCGTAAGCCCGGACGTCCCGATGTTCTCCAACTCGAAGAGATCGCTACGCCGTCGATCGGCGAGGATGACGTGCTGGTACGGGTCCATGCCTCCTCGCTCAATCCGGTCGACTTCTTTCCGCTGTCGCGGGTGGCTTACACGGCGCGCCTGCTGAGCGGGCGCTTCAAAGCAAAACCAGTCGTGCTCGGCACAGACTTTTCCGGCACGGTTGAATCGGTCGGGACGAGCGTCACCGAGTTCAAACCCGGCGACGAGGTGTTCGGTGGCAAAGATCGCTGCACCTTCGCCGAGTACGTCTCGATTCCGGCAAAAGGCGCGGTGGTGCCGAAACCTGCCAATGTCACCTTTGAGCAGGCGGCCGGCGTCCCCGTTGCCGCCATCACGGCGCTGCAAGCCCTGCGCGATCACGGACGCGTTCGACAAGGTCAGAGGGTGTTGATCAACGGCGCTTCCGGAGGGGTGGGCAGTTTCGCCGTGCAGATCGCGAAGGCGTTCGGGGCGCACGTCACCGCCGTCTGTAGCCCGAGAAACGTGGCGACCGCCCGGGCGCTTGGTGCGGACGACGTCATTGACTACACCAGAGAGGATTTCACCCGCCGCGGCGAGTCCTACGACCTGATGATCGATATAGCCGGGAACCATTCCTGGTCAGAGTGCAAACGCGTACTGGCACCGACCGGCATCATGGTCGCGGCTGGAGGCTCAGCACACACGGTATGGGGTGGGAACAGCACGATAAAGCATCTTCTCGGCGTGCGCCTGGCGTCCCTGCGTGGGACGAGGAAAGTCGCGCTCTTCATCGCGAAGCTCAACAAGGCCGACCTGCTGGTCCTGCAGAAGCTCCTCGTGGAAGGAAAAATAACCCCCGTCATTGACAGGTGCTACGAGCTCCACCGGGTGCGCGAGGCCTTCAATTACATGGGCGAAGGCCACGCCCAAGGAAAGATCATCATCAACGTGTGAGCCGGGCCACATGAGAGCGGTCGTCTTCGACCGGTACGGGCCGCCGGAGGTTCTGCGACTCGACGATGTCGAGCGCCCTGTGCCCAGGGACACCGAGGTCCTCGTCAAGGTCCAGGCGACGACGGTCAACCGGTTCGATACCGCGACCCGTGAAGCCAACCGCCGGAGCGGCCTGGCCATCTCGTTGCTCAGCCGCCTGGTCTCCGGCCTCCGCCGGCCGAGACAGCGGGTCCTTGGCACCGAATTTGCCGGAGAGGTCGAAGCGGCCGGCGCCGCAGTGACCGAGTTCGCGGTCGGCGACCGGGTCTTCGGCACGACTGGACTCAAATTCGGGGCACACGCCGAGTACCTCGCGATGCCGGTGAGCGCGCGAATCGCGCAGATGCCCGCCGGCATGAGCTTCGAGGAGGCGGCGCCAATATGCGACGGCGCGCTCAACGCACTGACGTGTCTGAAACAGGCTGATCTTCGCGAGGGGCGCAGAATCCTCATCTACGGCGCGTCGGGAGCCATCGGCACCGCGGGAGTACAGCTGGCCAGGTCCTTCGGCGCGGACGTCACCGCGGTATGCAACACCAAGAACCTCGAGCTCGTGAGATCGCTCGGAGCGGACAAGGTGATCGACTACACGCAGGAAGACTTCACCAAGAACGGCCAGACGTACGACGTCATCCTCGACGCGGTCGGTAAGCATTCGTTCACGCGGTCCCGCGGCTCGCTGGAGCCGAACGGGATCTACCTACCAACCGACGGGTTCGCGAATCTGATGTGGGCGCTGGTGACCCCGCGGCTCGGAGGCAAGAAGGTGCTCTTCCAGATTCCGCCCCGACAAACGAAGCAGGACGTCCTCTTCCTCAAGGAGCTCATCGAGACCGGGAAGTACCGACCGGTCATCGAGCGGCGCTACCCCTTGGAGGACGTCGTCGAGGCGACGAGGTATGTCGAGACGGAGCAGAAGACAGGAAACGTCGTCCTGACCGTTAGCCATGCATAGAGATGACGGGCCGTGCCTTCTTCGCGATGCTGATCTTCGTTGGCTTTGTGGTGGCCGTGATGTGGTTCGCCGTTCTGCCCTCCTTGACGACCTTTAGGCCGACCTTGCCCTGATCACCCAAGCGTTAGAAGCGCGATGCCGCCCACGATTGCCAGCGCGCCCGCAACCCGGAGCCAGGCGCCGCGCCGCTCGCCCAGCCGCCAGATTCCCCAGGCCGTGACCAGGACGATCGCGGACTCGCGGAGCGGTGCGATGATCGCCAGCGGCGCGACGCTCAGAGCGAACAGGATCATGAAGTAGGCCGCGGTCATCAGCACGCCGATCACCACCGAGATTCTCGGATCATCGGTCAGTCGCGAGCCGGGGACGCGGCGGACGGTCGTATACACGATCAGGAAGATCGCACCGAACAGCCACAGAAGCCATCCGTAGATCCATGGTGAACCCAAGCGGACGCCGATCCGGTCCAGGGAGGTGTACGCCGCGATCATCACCCCCGTCAGTAACGCGGGCCACAGCGCCGAGCTCGCGGCGGCGGGCCGCCTAACGGTCCAAATTCCCCCCAGCAAGGCGACGACCCCCACGGCTGCGATGGCGTGTAGGCGTTCGCCAAGCAGGAGTAGGCCAACGAGCACCGCCAGCAGCGGGGCGGTGCCGCGAGCGATTGGATAAACGACCGAGAGCTCGCCGCGTTGATACGCCATGGAAAGCGTGATGAAGTAGATCAGCTCGAGGAATGCCGAGGCGAGCGCCAGCAGCCAGCCTGCCAGCGGGAGTCCCGGGCGGCCGGTCGCGACCCAGGCTACGGCGACCGGCGGCAGGGAGAGGACCGTTCCCCAGCTCAGCGCCCTCGTGGCCAGGGAAAGCGGGTTCTCCGATGCCTTGAGCAGCGCGTTCCAGGCGGCGTGGAAGACGGCCGCCAACAGGACGAGAGGCAGGACCGCCAACGGCACGATCGGAGTCTAATGTTAGGTATGGCGTCGAAGACGGCGCACAAATCAGCCCCGACCCCAACCCTCCCCCGCAAGCGGGGAAGGGAGGGATCCGAGGGAGCGGAATCCGGCAAGGCCCCGCGGGCGATCTGGAGCGGCACGATCTCGTTCGGGCTGGTGAGCATCCCGGTCCGCCTGTATACCGCGACCCAGTCGCACGACGTGCACTTCCACTTGTTGCACAAGCGCGATGGCGTGCGGTTACAAAACGTTCGGTGGTGCCCCAAAGACGAAAAGGCTGTCCCCTGGGACGAGGTCGTGCGTGGATTCGAATACACCAAAGGGAAGTACGTGCCCATCAGCGAGGAGGACCTCGACCACCTCCCCGTGAAGACCGTCCACACCGTCGACATCTCCGACTTCGTCAAGATCGAGGAGGTCGACCCCATCTACTACGACAAGGCCTACTACCTCGCACCGGAAGAGACCGGCGCCAAGGCGTTCGTCCTGCTGCGGCAGGCGTTAGAACAGACCGGGCGCGCCGCCGTTGCCAAGGTCGCGATCCGCGACAAGGAAAATCTCTGCATCGTGCGTCCATACCAGGACGTCCTCTCGATGGAGACGATGTTCTACGCGAACGAGATCCGGTCGACGAAGGACATCGCGGTCGAGGCGGTCGGTGTGTCGCCCAGAGAGATCGAGATGGCGGTCTCGCTGATCGAGAACCTCAGCGACAGCTTCGATCCGCAACGCTACCACGACGAATACCAGGTGGCCTTGAAGACAGTCATCGATGCCAAGGTCGAGGGCGCACCGTTGCCGGCCGTCCCGTCCGAACGGGGCGAGAAGATCGTCGACTTGATGGAGGCCCTGCGGGCGAGCGTCGAGGCGACCAGGAAGAAGTCGTCCGACGGCCCTGAGGGCAAAGCGCCGGCGACACGGACGCGGACGATTTCATCGCGTCGTCGAAAGAGCGCCTGAGCTACGTCAGGGCCAGAAGAGGTGGCCGAGTAGGATCCCGATCAGGATCACAACCACGTAGCTGAAGCGCGGATAGCCCCGCACCAGCGAACGTATCAGGTTGGTGAGCGGAGCCTGCCCCTTGCCCAAGGCAATCGTCTCGTTGAGCATGAGGATGAAGACCACGCCGACCAAGATGGTGGCGAGCAGCGAAAGGATGGCGCCGGGACTAATTTGCAGCACGCCGACTCATCAGTTCGCGGATCGTGCGAGGGGCTGGTGCGAGGAGCCCGGTCGCCGGCCCCCAGAGAAAGTGGCCGAGCGCGATGCCAACCAGGATGGCGATCACGAAGCCCAGGCCGGGAAAGTCATGCACGGCTTCGCGGAAATAGTCGGTAATCGTCTTGTTGCCGGTGAAGAGAGCCCAGGTTTCGAAGACCAGGAGGAGGAAGACGGCGCCGACGAAGGCGGTGACCAGAAAGGAGAAGAGATTGCCGCGCTTGAGGATCAACCCTTCCAGTCGACGAGGAATTCCTTTTCTTTCTCCTCCACCTGCGCGCCGATCAT